>NZ_JAQDPG010000009.1:0-219711 GCF_027659535.1 Enterococcus malodoratus
ATTCGTTCAGTTTTCAAAGGTCTACATTGTTTGTCGCTTTGTTTCAGCAACTTTTATATCATATCAGGTTTCTATTTAAAAGTCAACAACTTTTATTTAAAAATTTTTTGATAAAAAAACAAGTTTGCTTTCTGCTTTGTTCAAGCGACTTTATAAAAATACCACAAGATTTTTCATCCGTCAACAATTATCTTTAATTTTTTTCGAGATGCTTTACTCTCTTGGGAACATTTAATAATATAGCAATCTTCAAGCAGTAATGCAACTATTTTTTGAACATTTTTTTAATCTTTTTTATTTTTCGAACGTTCATTTAAAACTCCAAAATAACGTTCGATTTTAAAACAAAAATAACGCTATCTTGATCAATATTCTTTTCTATCTTTCGCATAAAAAAACAGCCGAGTTCTACTCGGCTGTCTTCTCTTCTACCATCGGGATGAAAATTCTAAAAATTGTTCCCTTCCCGACAGAGCTTTCTACACTAATGCTTCCTTTATAGCTCTCTAAAAGTTTATGAGCAATTGATAATCCCAACCCATTTCCGCCTTTTGTGCGGGCACGGGCTTTATCGACACGATAAAAGCGATTGAATACTTTATCAATATCTTCGTCCGGGATTCCTTCGCCAAAGTCTTGGATAGCTATCTCAAACTTATTGAGCGTGGAAGACACGGAAATGTGTACTTCTTTACGATCCGTAGAATATTTTACGGCATTGTCTAAAATGATGATCAATATTTGCTCTAGGTGATTGCGATAGATTTTCAGAATCTTCTCGCCATCTAGATCGTCATCCAACGTAAACGTAAATTCGGGATAGAGTAATTTAAAGTTATTGAATACTTGATACGTGACTTCTTTTGCTTTAGAGGTCTCATTGCCATAATAGACATCAACCTGCTCTGCACGAGATAGATCCAGCATCTCCTGAACTAGGCTCTTCATTCGGACAATTTCTTGCAAACTTGCTTGAATGGACTCATCCAAAATTTCGGGATCGTCTTTTCCCCAGCGGTTCAGCATATTCAGATGACCTTCAATAACCGCTACGGGTGTCCGCAGCTCATGCGAGACATCTTCAACAAATTGTTCTTGCTGTTCAATATACATTCGGATACGATCAATCACGTCATTAAAAATGACTGCTAAATCAGCCAATTCATCATTGGTGGTAATCTCAGGCACATGTACTTCTGCTTGCGGATCTTGCCGAATGATCTCCATCGTATCCCGTAAGATTTTGACAGGTTTTAAGAAATACGACGATAGTAAGAAGCCTAAAAAGCTGCTCAAGAGCAACGAAACGATCTCTAACACGATCAATGTCAGCAATAATTTACTGCGCATCTCGTAGAAATCAGAGAGCTCGTAAAATACTTGCGCATAACCGATCTTCTCACGAGTCTTCTTAGAATAAATCGGCTCCACTGATAAGAAGCCGTTCTTTTCATCGACTGTTACAATCGTTGGTTCTTTATGTTTTGTTTGGACTAAAGGCTGATAGCTCTTTTGTGTTTTAAAAATCAGCTTTTTGTCTAAGTTGTAGATATCTAAAGATAATTGCCGTTGTCCCAACTCTGAAACAAAGTCATCGATACGCATCATATTGCCTTCTAACGTCATGTTTTGATCATACATGGCATTATCTTGGCTGTCTGTCTCGGTCAAAGTCCGGTACGTATTCACCAAAGTTAGCTCCTCATCTGCATTTGCTAAACGAGAGGTTACCTCAGAGATCGTGCGTTCAACGTTCGTACGTTCTTTTGTTACGATCAGATTCACCGAAGACTTATACGTAATTACAGCAAAAATCGTAAATACGACGAATATAAAGAAAGAACTTGTAAAGGCCCACTTGATGGTAAGTGAGGGCCCTTTCAGTTCTCTTTGTTTCTTGATAAATTTTCTCATGAGCGCATAACGTACCCAGTACCGCGGACAGTTTGAATATAGCTGTCTTCGCCTGGTACATCGATTTTATTACGCAGGTAACGAATGTACACGTCCACAACGTTGGTCTCTACTTCTGTTTCGTAGCCCCAAACTTTGTTAAGTAAAACATCACGTGCAAGAACCACGTTAACATTTTCCATAAGTGTCAATAGTAATTCGTATTCACGTTTAGTCAACTCAATGATTTCGTTTCCGCGACGTACGACACGGTTTTCTTTTTCGATCGTTAAGTCACGATAAGTAATCGTTGTTTGTTTAGCGACATTTTTATCGCCTTCGATATCGATACGACGAAGTAAAGCACGTAAACGCGCCAACAATTCTTCAATCGCAAAAGGTTTCACGATATAGTCATCTGCACCATGATCCAAACCAGATACACGGTCAATCACTGAATCCCGTGCTGTCATCATGATGATTGGGGTATTTTTCACTTGGCGAACACGACGGCACACTTCTAAGCCATTTAACTCAGGAAGCATTAAATCAAGTAAGATTGCATCCCAGTCGCTTTCCAAAGCAGCTTCAAGTCCCGTTCTACCATTATAATGAACTTCTGTATCATAGCCTTCGTGCTTCAATTCTAGTTCGACAAAACGAGCTAGATTTTTCTCATCCTCAATGATCAGAATATTACTCATTTTTTTAGTTCCTTTCCATGTTGAATTTCATTAAACCTCTATCATTATAGGGCTAAACCTGTCAAAAAGCTATAGTTACTGTCACTAAATGTTATAAATAACCTTTGCTATTCTTCATGATACCAACTATAGTGATAAATTCCCTCTTTATCTGTCCGTTCATACGTGTGCGCACCGAAGTAATCACGTTGTGCTTGGATCAAGTTCGCTGGCAAACGTTCTGCACGGTAAGAATCATAATAAGTAATCGCAGATGAGAATGTTGGCACTGGTACGCCTGCTTGAACAGCGATAGCAACAACTTCACGTACAGCTTGTTGATACTTATCAGTGATTTCTTTGAAATAATCATCCAACATCAAGTTTGCTAGATCCGCGTCTTTTTCATACGCATCGGTAATCTTTTGTAAGAAACGCGCACGGATAATACAGCCAGCACGCCAAATCTTCGCGATTTCGCCAAATGGCAGATCCCAGCCGAATTCTTTTGAAGCGGCCCGTAATTCAGAGAAGCCTTGAGCATAGCTCATGATTTTACTGAAATAAAGTGCTTCGCGGATTTTTTCGATTAATTCTTGCTTATCTCCATCATATTTGTAAGGTGCTGGTCCGGCAAGAACTTTGCTTGCAGCCACACGTTCATCTTTATATGCAGAAATGAAACGAGCAAAAACAGATTCTGTAATCAGCGGCAATGGAACACCTAAGTCCAAAGCACTTTGTGACGTCCATTTCCCTGTTCCTTTATTTCCAGCAGCGTCTTTGATGACATCCACGATTGCTTTATCTGTGCCTTCGTCATCTTTACGTGTCAAGATATCCGCAGTGATTTCGATTAAGTAGCTGTCTAATTCTCCTTTGTTCCATTCAGCGAAAACATCCGCCATTTCATCAACGGACAATCCTAGCAAGTGCTGCATCAAATCATATGATTCTGCGATCAATTGCATATCGCCGTATTCGATTCCGTTATGGACCATTTTTACATAGTGTCCGGCACCGTTCGCGCCAATATATGTCACACAAGGTTCGCCGTCTTCAGCTTTCGCTGCGATTTGTTCAAAAATCGGTGCAACTAAGTCATAAGCTTCTTTTTGTCCGCCTGGCATCATTGAAGGACCTTCTAGAGCACCTTTTTCACCACCGGAAACCCCAGTACCAATAAAGTTGATACCTGAGTTCGCTAATTCTTCATTACGACGAATCGTATCTTTGAAGAAGGTATTTCCTCCATCAATCAAGATATCGCCTTTATCTAAATGTGGTAACAATGATTGAATCGTCGCATCTGTTGCAGGTCCTGCTTGCACCATCAACATGATGCGGCGAGGTTTCTCGATTGAATCAACGAATTCCTCGATTGAAAATGTTGCTTTTAAGTTGCGATCAGGATGTTCTGCTGCCACCGCTTCAGTTTTTGATCCAGTCCGATTGTACAAAGCCACTGAGTAGCCGCGGCTTTCGATATTCAAGGCTAGATTTTTCCCCATCACGGCCATACCTACGACGCCGAATTGTTGTTTTGACATATTTATCCTCCTAGTTCATGTTGATGTACTTATTCTCCCATAAGAAAAATAAGGTGGATTCTCACCACGTCTGACATTCTACGAATCACGCACACGCGTAAAGTAGAACGGTCATCCTAATTACTCAATACGTTTCTCATTATATCCTAAGAAAGTGAGAATGGAAAATGAATCGTATTTTTTTGTGAAAAGCTTTGGTAAAATCGTGCAGCCGTATCTGTCCCGCCGAATTTTTCCCAAGAAAAAAACCTCAAGACTCCATGGTTAGTCTTGAGGTTTTGACTTTCTCTATTAAAAAAGTGTTTATGCTTCTTTAGACATAACATCTTTTCCATCATAGTAGCCACAGTTGGCACATACGTGATGGCTCTTCTTCATTTCGCCACAGTTCGGACATTCGTTTAATCCTTTAATGGTCAATTTGTAGTGAGTACGACGTTTGTTCTTTTTAGCTTTTGATGTTTTTCTAGCTGGTACTGCCATTGGGTGTCACACCTCCTTGTAAAATGAAGTATCATTTACTGATACATTTTATTCCAATCTTACTTGTCATCCTCTGATTCATTGAACAGCTCGGATAATTTCGCAAGACGAGGATCAATTGTTTCAGCGGGTTCCTTTTTCTGCAAATACTCTTCTTCGCTTACGACTTCCCAATCGTTGCCTTTCGGTAAGTCTGTTGCGTGAAGTTCTTCTTCAGAAAAGACTTGCATCGGAATCGCCAATAAAATGTTATCTTCGATAGAATCTGTTAAGTCGATCGTATCATTGTCTAAGACAAGGATCTCTTCGTCTCGTTCTTCTTCCATTGAAGACCATTGCTCCCTTGTCATGAATACTTCGTCCACTGAAAGATCAAGTGGTAGATCAACTGGTTTTAAGGAGCGGGCTGAAGGAACAGTTACAATAGTTTTCAACCGATAATGTAAAATATATTCATTTTTTCCGACAGACAAGATTCCTTCTACAGTAACCGGAGCTACGGCTAAGACCTCATTGTCACGGGTTGTCAATGCGTCATTCACATCGATCGTTTCTGAAAAATTTAGTGCTTCTTCTTTATAGCGGCGCAATTCGCCAATCGACCATTTCATTATTCATCACCTCTAAGCAACAATCGCTATTATACAGGTGTAAAAATTCTTTGTCAATGAAATTTTCTTGACACCTTTAATGACTTTACAGACTCACCTAACTTTTGCTTGGTAAGACTAAAGTAATTCTAAATTACTTTCTAAATCCCAAACGATTTTAACAATCGGTGGCATGTAAAGTCAGTCAGATAAAAGCGTTATGGTGCGATTTTATAGATTTTGTTTTCTATCAAAAGCGGACTGCTGCGAACGTCACTCACAAAAAGTGTGTGGCAAATGATATGCCACACACAGAGTTTCAATCAGTATCGTTACATTGTAACAACCACTTTTTAAATCAAGCTTTAGATTGCTGTTGTTTGTCCACGGTAGACAATTCCACGACGAGGGTCAACGGTAACTAATTCACCATCAACAACTGTTGAAGTAGCATCTTTCGCGCCAACAACTACAGGGATATCTTGAGCGATCCCAACAACGGCAGCATGTGAAGTTAACCCGCCATCTTCAACGATCAAAGCAGCTGCTTTTTCGATTGCAGGCATATATTCTTTATCTGTTGTAGGAACAACTAGAACCATGCCGTCTTTCGCGTTTTTGATTGCTTCTTCAGCTGATTTAGCAACAACTGCATGAGCAACTACTGTTGATTCGCCAATACCTTGTGCTTGTAATAGTTTAGAACCGATCATTTGAACTTTCATAACGTTGGTTGTTCCACGTTCACCAACTGGTACACCAGCAGTGATCAAGATCAAGTCGCCTTCTTTAGCAAAGCCTAAGTCAACTGCTTTTTGGGCAGCTAAGTCGAACATGTCATCTGTTGTTGTTGGTTTTTCAGCAACAGTTGGGTATACACCCCAGTTAACCATCAAGCTGCGTTTTGTATTTTCATCAAATGTTACAGCCAAGATGTCAGCATCAGGACGGTATTTAGAGATCATACGGGCAGTATGGCCTGATTCAGTTGCTGCAACGATTGTTTTAACGCCTAAGTTTTTCGCAGCGCGAGCTACAGATAAACCGATTGTTTCAGTTACGTTTGATTTGTCGAATTCGTTGATTTGGAATGAACCTAATTCTGACAATGCAGATTCAGCTTCCATATCGATACGAGCCATTGTGCCTACAGCTTCTACTGGGTATTTACCGTTAGCAGATTCACCAGAAAGCATTGTAGCGTCTGTTCCGTCAAATACAGCGTTGGCAACGTCAGATGCTTCCGCACGTGTTGGACGTGGGTTTTCTTGCATTGATTCTAACATTTGAGTCGCTGTGATAACTGGTTTACCGGCGTAGTTACATTTCTTGATAATGCGTTTTTGAACCATAGGAACTAGTTCAGGCGCGATTTCAACACCCATGTCCCCACGAGCAATCATGATACCATCTGAAACTTTGATGATTTCGTCGATGTTATCGATTCCTTCTTGTGATTCGATTTTAGGGAAGATATGCACGTGTGTCATATTTTTTTCTTCAAGGATTTCACGGATTTCAAGAACGTCTTGTGCTTTACGAACAAAACTTGCTGCGATAAAGTTGATGTCGTTGTCTAAACCGAAACGGATATCGTCAGCATCTTTTTCAGTGATACCAGGTAAGTTGATTGAGATACCAGGAGCGTTAACACCTTTACGAGAACCTAGCATACCAGCATTTTTAACCAACATGATCAATTCGCGATTTGCTTCGTCTTTGTCAACGATTTCCATGTCGATCAAACCATCATCGAATAAGATATGTCCGCCGATATGAGCATCGTCGAATAAACCTGGGTAAGTTACAGCGATTTTTTCTTTGGTTCCTTTTAATTCAGAATCCATTGAAATGCGTGTTTCGTCGCCTACGTTAAATTCGATATAGCCTGCACGACCGTAGTCTGCTTCTGTAGTATCTTGAACAGTTGTACGGATTTCAGCACCTTTAGTGTCTAAAAGAATACCGACATCTTTACCAGTTTTTTCGACTGCTTCACGAACCATGTTCATACGTGTTAGTTGTTCTTCGTGGTCTCCGTGTGAGAAGTTGAAACGGAACACGTTAGCACCAGCTTCAATTAATTGAGAAATTGTTTCTACTGTGTTACTTGCTGGTCCTAATGTACTAACGATTTTGGTTTTTTTCATTACGTAATACGCTCCATTCTTGATTGTCTATAATATATAGTCTGCACTATTATTAACGAGATTAAAATGAGATTTGGTTGTTCAAATCATATAAAGTTAAATCAGGTTTATGTTTGTTGTTTTCCAAAGTATCAACGATGTCGGCTGCAGTGACTTCATTGTTTTCCATACCGATACATAATCCGCCTTTACCAGCTAACAATAAATCTACGGCATATGAACCGAATTTGCTTGCTAAAACACGGTCGCGTGCGCTTGGTGAACCACCGCGGACAACGTGACCCAATACACTGACACGTGTATGGAAGTCGCCGTATTCAGCTAATTTATCAGCGAATTCATTTCCGCCCATAACGCCTTCAGCAAGGATGATCAAGCAATGTTTCTTCCCGCGATCGCGGCCTGCTTGAATTTTCTTCGCAATTCTTTCCATATCGAATTCGTGTTCAGGGATGACGATTTCATCGGCACCGCCGGCAACACCAGACCATAAAGCGATATCGCCCGCGTTACGGCCCATTACTTCGATAACAAAAGTACGAACATGTGATGTTGCAGTATCGCGAATGCGGTCGACAGATTCTAAGACAGTGTTGATTGCTGTATCAAAGCCTACAGTAAAATCTGTTCCTGGAATATCATTATCAATCGTTCCTGGGATTCCGACAGCTGGATAGCCGTGTTTTGTCAATGCCATCGCACCATGGTAAGAACCATCGCCGCCGATGACTACTAATCCTTCGATACCAAATTTTTTCAATTGTTCGATCCCTTTTAATTGCCCTTCTTCAGTAGCAAATTCTGGGTAACGAGCTGAATATAAGAACGTACCGCCTCGTTGGATCTTGTCACCGACATCTGCAACGTCTAAACGACGAATGTCGCCAGCAACTAAACCAGCGAAACCATAATTGATGCCATAAACTTCCATGCCTTCAAAAATCGCTTTACGAACAACTGCACGAATAGCAGCGTTCATTCCTGGAGCGTCTCCTCCACTTGTTAAAATACCAATGCGTTTCATTTTCTCACCTCATAAATATTTTCAAAAAAACAGACATCGTCTAATTCATGGTACATTCTACCAAAAAACATCCCAAAAGTCTTGGGATGTCCACGGGAAAAGCCCGTATTTTGAAAAAAGTTTTTGAAAGTTACAAGAAATCATCTTATTACGACGTTTTGTTCGCCTAATATGTCACTTAAAGCATTTAACAAGGTGTCATTAACCCTCACCCAAAACTTTTTATCCAGCACAATCTTTCGCCGACTTTTCTCATAATAGATCACAACTGGGATTTTTCCTGGAGATAATTGAAGTCTTTCGGCAATTCCTTGCTGAATCTCCGATGTATCCTGTTCTGCTTGAACTCGTAAAAACAATGTTTTATCACTGACCTCGTCTTCGGCCGCCTGGGCTGGAGCCATCTCTTCGACTAATAATTGAATGGCTTGATCATATCGACTGCGTTCGACCTTCCCTTGAACGAGATAGACACTTTCCAGCTCAAGATCATTGCGTAAACGCCGATATGTCTGCGGAAAGATCGTTAGCGAGATATCGCCGCTTTGATCATTTCCAGTCAAGAACGCCATTTGCTCACCTTTCTTAGTTCTGATCTCTCGGATATCCTTTAAATAGAAGAGAATCTTCCCATGATTGCCAACAGTCAGCTCGGTTATCGGCTGCAAATCCTTCTGCTTCAATAATTTCGGGAAATTTTCCGTTGGATGCCCAGAAACATACAGACCAAGATACTGTTCTTCATAATTCAAACGTTCAGCTAAGGAGTAATCCTCCGAAGAGCGTTCCTTCAAGCTCATCATATCAAGCAAGGACATACTGCCGCCGCTGTATTGGACATTTTGGATCTTTCCTTCTAATCCATCAGCCAATTCCCGCCGATTCGAATGAAGCTCATCAAACGCACCAATAAAGATCAATGGCGCGATGTATTCATTCTTCAACCAGCGTGTTTCAATCCGCAGCAAGAATTGATCCAATGATTTAAAGGCCCCTTCTTCTTTGCGAGTGGTCAGAATATCACTAACAAAATCACGCCGCATTCCCTTGATCGCATCAAGTCCAAAACGAATCAAGTCCTTTTCTACTAGGGTGAAGCTATAACTGCTGCGGTTGATGTCCGGTGCCAATAGCTTTACTCCAGCGCGATTCGCTTCAGCGATATATTCCCGCAGCTTCTTCGGATCATTTCGTACTGACTGCATCAACGCCGTGTAAAACGCACCCGGGTAATGAACCTTCATATACGCCATTTGATACCCGACAAAACTATACGCAACCGAATGTGACCGGTTAAATCCATAATTTGCGAAGCGTTCGATGTAATCGTACACTTCTTCCGCACTCTTTTGACTGTGTCCGCGACCAACCGCACCACTGACAAAATGACGTCTTTCTTCATCTAATAAGTCTTTCTTCTTTTTACTGACCGCACGGCGCAGAATGTCCGCTTCGCCTAGACTAAAGCCTGCCATCTGAGCAGCCACCTGCATGATCTGTTCTTGGTAGACGATAAACCCATAGGTCGGCGCCAAAATCTGCTGAACAGAAACGTCAGGGTAAGTCACTTGCTCCTTGCCGTTTTTCCGCGCGATAAACTGATCAATGATCTGCATTGGACCCGGACGATACAGAGCATTTACTGCCACGATATCTTCAAATGATGTCGGATGAAGGTTCCGTAAAACCTTTCGAATGCCGGCAGATTCAAATTGGAAGACCCCGCTGGTTTCGCCTCGTTGGAACAAGGCCAGCGTTTCCGGATCATCTAATGGTACATTCTTTAAATCCAATTCTTCATGGTAAACTCGCCGAATGTTTTGCTGCGCATTATCAATAATCGACAGATTCCGCAATCCCAAGAAATCCATTTTCAACAAGCCAATCGCTTCAACATCGGTCATAGTAAACTGCGTCAATAGAATATCTTCGGAACCATTTTGCAATGGTACGACGCCAATCAAATTCACATCGCTGATTACCACCCCGCCTGCATGGGTGGAGACGTGCCTTGGTAAACCTTCCAAAGTCAAAGCTGTTTGGAATAGCAAATTGCTGCGCTCATCATGAGCTACTAAGCGTTTCAACGGTTCAGACTTATCGTAAGCCTCCCGTAAAGTAATCTTCAATTGACTAGGAATTGCTTTTGACCAGCGATTCGCTTCACTTTGTGATAGGCCAAAGACACGACCAACGTCCCGTAAGACCATTTTCGCAGCCATCGTACCAAACGTCGCGATTTGCGAAACATGGAAATGACCGTATTTCTCATGAACATAATGCAAGACCTGATTCCGGCGATTATCCGGAATATCCAAATCGATATCGGGCATACTGTTTCGTTCAGGATTCAAGAACCGTTCAAACAATAAATTGTATTTAATCGGATCAACGTCCGTGATACTCAGAACATAAGCAACCAGCGATCCAGCCGCCGAACCACGACCGGCACCAGAGACGATTTTGCTGCGATGAACATAATCCATCACATCCCAGACAATCAGAAAATAATCATCAAAGCCCATGTTATGAATGATCTTCAACTCACGGGTCAAGCGCTGCTTGTATTCCTCAGTAACCTCCGTGATTCGTTCCGGCAACTTTTTCCAGCAAAGCTCCTGCAGATAAGCATCGGCCGTTTGCTGTGATGGTAATGGATAATGCGGCAGCAGCTTTTGATGCAGCGGCAAGTCAAATTGGCAGCTCTCTGCCAGTCGCTGAGCGTTTGCCAAAGCTTCTTCATCCTCAAACCCAGCAGTCAATTCTTGTCTCTCAACTAAGTAATTATCTCCCAGCTGATTGGTTAATTCTTCTCTAGGTAGTTGACTGCCGTTTTGAATGTGATTCATGACCTTGATAGCAAACGCTTGGGTCGCTTCCAAACAAGCCACTTCATGAATCGCGATTTTCGGTAGAGAATCCGGTAAAATCGAGGTTTGCGTTGCAGGAGAGACCCCTAGATAGAACTCGCCATCAATAATTTCTATGACTTTTGGTACGATCGTTTCAAGCGGATCATACAAATCATCCACTGGCAAAACGGTCACCAGATTTTTTGCATCTATTTTATAGTCTGCTAACGACAGCGGTTTTTCCGCCATCATGCGGGTACTAGACAAGCGCATCAACTCTTGATATCCGGCGACATTTTGGGCATAAAACAAAATTTTCTCAGTCGCTTCCTCCACATAAAAATCCAATTCCAAGCCGATGATGCCGATCATTTGATTTTTTTGACACGCTTGAAAAAATTCTACCGCGCCATATAAAACATTCTCATCAGTAATCGCGATAGCCGAGTAGCCACGCGCCTTCGCTGATTCCACATATTCTTTAATCGTTAAGGTGCTTTTCAATAATGAATAGGAAGTTTTCGTATAAAGTTGTGGTAAATTCATGATATCCTCCTACTTCGTAATATGGTATTTATTTTTCTCTTAGGAAAAATAAGTTTGATGCTCAGCACGTATATCATTCCGCTACAATTTACGGTTTCATAATACTGCGAAAAGCGGAACTGACATCCTACTTCGTAATATAGTATTTATTTTTCTCTTAGGAAAAATAAGTTCGATGCTCAGCACGTATATCATTCCGCTACAATTTACGGTTTCATAATACTGCGAAAAGCGGAACTGACATCCTACTTCGTAATATAGTATTCATTTTTCTCTTAGGAAAAATAAGTTTGATGCTCGATAAGTATATGTATAATATATCTCTGAGTGCATTGTATCCTATCACTCAGACAGCTTGCTCGTAAAGTCTGAATTTCTCTCAATTTGAAAATACAAAAGAGTTGCGTCTGCCGACCGTTCTGCTAGTTAAACTGTCTATTGATATAGTTATAATTTGCCCGGTACGTTCACTCAAAATCCTATCAAAAGAATAGCTGACAAAACTTGCAGGACTTTTCTTTACATTTTCAAAAAAAATGCTAAACTGTACCTAAATAATGTTGCGAAAAGAGGTGCTCTTGATGAAATATATAGTGACACTATTTTGGGCTTTCGCAATTGGACAAGCCGTTTGTTATTTAGGCGGTGCCTTGCAAAGTGGTACTTATAACTTCGAATTATCTACGATTATTTCACTAATTGTTGGAGTTATCGCGATTATCGCGGTGCGTTTTATCTCACCAAAAAAAGCCGAAGCATAGACAAAACCAGTTACTTTATTGTAACTGGTTTTTTGTTTTTTTCATAGCTTGAAACGGCAACCTGAATAAGGTCAATTCGATTCATGAGAAACCCCAGTACTCTAAAAGAATAGAAACTTCCTCCAATAGTATCCTTACACCTTTTATGCTACAACATTTCCGAGATCTTAGCTCTATTTGATATTAAGCAGGACATAATTAAAAGACTGCCCGATTATTAGACAGCCTTATAAATCCAACAATTCTAGATCTTCGTTTTCGTCAACAGCAGCTTCCGGAAATTAAACGTACTCAAAATAATATTCCCAAAGACACAAGCACTGGTTACTAGGAATACGGCCGGATAGCCCATCGTATGCGCAACAGTCGAACCGAGCATCGGCCCGATGACTTGTCCAAAGTTATTAAACATTTGATTATAGCTGAAAATACGACTAACACCTTCTGGCGGACTAATTTTACTAATGAGTGTATTGATCGACGGCATCAAGGCGCCGGTCGAGAAGCCTAAGAAGAAACGCAGCAGTCCTAATTGAAACGGAGTTTTTACAAAGGCCATCGGAATGAAACAAAACAGTGATAAGACCAAACCTGCTAATAGAACCTTATGATTGCCGATCCGGTCACCGATTTTTCCTAATGTCGGTGAAGAAGCAATCGCCGAAACTCCTGCGATTGAAACAATAAAACCGCTGATGACTAAAGCATTGCTGCTGGAACCGCTCAAATCACGGATATAAAGCGTCAGGATTGGACTAATACTCGTCACACCCACTTGCAGAATCAGCGAGCTAATGAATAATCCAACTAAAATCGGCATATAGTTGATTCGTTTACGCAGTTCGGCCATGCTGATCACATCTTGTTTCTCGATTGGTTCGAAATCTTCCTTCACCATAAAGAAGGTTAAAAATGTACAAATTAATAAAATAATTCCAGTGATGATGAAGACATTTCGCAACCCGAACCATTGAGCCAGCAGTCCGCCGATCAACGGACCAATCAAGTTTCCGGCGACCCCGCCAGTAGCAAGCGTACCTAACGCCCACCCGCTTTTTTGTTTCGGTGCCTGTGAGGCTATCAGCGCCGTCGCATTCGGCATGTAACCTGACAAAACACCGGTCATGAACCGCATGATCAATAACCAATAGACATTCGGGACAAACGCCAGCGACCCCATCGTAATCGTCATACCGGCGGCCGCACGGATCATCATCAGCCTTCGTCCTTTTCGATCCGCGAGATTTCCCCACAATGGCGAAACGATCGCGGCTGCAAAGGCAGTCACAGAGATTGCCAGCCCTGAAAATAATTCTACCTGAGATTTAGGTGTCCCCAACTGTTCAATGTAGACTGGCAAAAAAGGCATCACCAAGCTGAAGCTCGCGCCAGTAAAAAAACAACCGATCCATGAAATCAATAGATTTCTGCGCCAATTGATTTTCATCTCCCTTAATCCCCTTTCAACAACAATTCTTATCTATATACTATAGCAGAATCTATCAGAAAAAACTTTTGAGTGCCCTCAGATAGTGTGAGTAATCTCTAAAAATTTCATCTTTTTTAGGCGCTACAGTTGCGTTTTTTGATGATTATGCTAGACTGAAACAAATCGAAATGAGGAGTTTTTATGAAAAAATTAATCGCCATTGATTTAGATGGAACAACACTGAATCAAGATTCAAAAATTACTGATAAAACAGCAAAAACTTTGCGCCGAGCGGTTGAAGATGGCCATTCTGTAGTGATTGCCACTGGACGCCCTTACCGCATGAGCAAAAACTTTTATCAAGAATTACAATTGACGACGCCGATGATTAATTTTAACGGCGCGCTTGTCCACCTTCCCGGGAAGGTGTGGGCAGGAGAAGAAGAAACATCGTTTAATCGCAAAATCGTGTTTGATTTGATGGCGGAAAAGAAAAATCTGAAATTGGATTTTATCGCCGCAGAAAATCGCGAAACCTTTTTTATTGATGATTTGAATTTCTTTGATCAACATTTCTTCTCTAGTGACTTTGCCACCGATGAAAATTTGTTGACCGTTAATACATTACGGACAAATCCAACTTCGGTCTTATTGCGCAGCCAGCCTGAAAATGTCGGCAGTGTTTCTGAAGAATTGAAACAGCAATTTGGACAAGAAGTAGAAGTCAATACATGGGGCGGACCTAATCCGATCCTAGAAGTTGTCGCAAAAGGGATCCAAAAAGCCCACGGGCTAAAACGGGTTATCGATAATTTTAATCTAAAAAGTGAAGATATCATCGCGTTCGGTGACGAACATAACGATGTTGACATGCTGAAATTTGCCGGTTGGGGTGTTGCGATGGCGAATGGGACTGATCAAGTAAAATCAGTTGCCAACGACATCACTGAAAAGCCGAATACCGAAGACGGTATGGCGGATTATCTAACCAAATATCTAGACTTATAGAAAGCTGCGGGTTTGAATCAACTTGATTCTCCCACAGCTTTTTTTATTTTCCTGCTAACTCCAACGCCTTCTCTGCAAAACGCTGGCCAAATATCTCAAACATCGCTTTTGATTCTTCAAAATGATTTCCTACCGCATCCAATGCCACAGGACCATGATGAATAAATGGCTGACCAAAAGCCGAACCGCCCGAATAAACCAGCATCCCCTTCACCAGCAAGATACCCAACATAGAAAGAATCGCACTGTCACTTCCACCTTGCGCGTAATGGGCTGTCGCAAATCCGCCGCCCAATTTACCAGCCAATGAAAGATCACCGCTTTCTTCTAACAACCATTGCGTGATACGCCAATGACTCGTCGCCATATACGTTGGTGAACCAAAAACTATTCCCGTGCACTCAGATAAAAACGCCTTATCCATCGGTTCATCTACCGAGAAGAGATGCACCTCACCACCAGCACGCTCCATTCCCTTTGCGATAACCTCCGCCATTTCTTTCGTCTGCCCAGTCTTACTAAAGTAAATGATCGCTAATTTCATTTGCCCCGCTCCTTTAGCTCTTTTCTTTGATAGTACGCCTTTGTAAGCGGAAATTTCAATAGAAAATAAACATAGTGTTTTCCCAATAATTTTGCCTGCAAAAAGCGATCGTTTTAACCGATCGCCTCAATACTGCTTACATACAGTTCACTCTAAATCTCTTTTATAAAATTGACAACTCTCTAACCAAAAAAAGAAGCTCGAAAGCTTCTCTTATTTCACTACCGTATATTCATCAATTGTTTTACCATCTTTATCTTTCAACACGAGCCAGCCATTAGTCCCAGCATAATATAGAAAAATACCGATCTCGTTGACACTCTTTAAAACAATATCTTCCGTTGTTGTAAGATCTGAAATCTTATCCGCATGATCCGCACGTAATTTTTCCGTTAGTCGCGCACTGAATCCGATCGATCCGTCCTTGTTCAACGGCATTTCCTGTTTCAGTTTCGCACCAGCCTTCAGAACCATTTCGTTGCGTTTCTGCCAGATAACCTCACCTTTTGAATCGTTGTAATCAATATAGAACGGGATCTCACTGACCTGCTTGTTCCAGCGATGCTGCGCCTTCGCAGGTTTTGCTTTGACCTTTTCATTCTCATAACCAAACGTGGCCAGAATCTCAAACAACTCTTTCTGATAATTTTCTACTACTGGAAAATAATTCGCAGCAATTTTTTGCGACTCAAACAACCCGCTTGTTTTCAGCGCGTTATCTTGCCAAACATTCAACATTTGCTGCGCCAAAATCTGTCCCTCAATGTCCCACGGTACACTGATCGTCACTAGACTATCGGCTTCTTTCAAGACCTTCTTATCGATTTTTTGACCGTAGTCAATCGCCTGTGCTTCCCGACCCTTGAAGTACAGCAAAAGTTCATCCTCAGTCAACACTGGGATCTTTTTCAACTCCCGATAGATCGCAATTGCTCCCTGATCGTCAAACTGAATCGTCGTTCTCTTTTTATCTATTTCAACCGCTAATTTAATCATCGTTTTCCCCTCGACTCTTTTTTTCTTAAGCTTATAGAAAAAGCATTTTAGAGTCGAATAATATGTCTCAAATGATTGAATTTGCGCGTTAAAGTATTCTTTCTTCAAGAATAACCATCCAGTTCATTCCTCACCAAATAGACCACTACTGTAGCGGATCAAAAGATTGCTAGATAAAAGGAGTAATAATCATAGGTCCAGCTCATACCAACGTTGGATTTTTGATGAGATGGAAACCTCTGTTTATTCTCGTTTTCTGATACGATCCAGTAGCCGCCAGCGTTTTCTTTTCGCTTCAAGCGGAGAAGTAGTGATTTCAGGCGGTTCTGCTCGGCCTTCCTTCAATCTTTCTGTCAAAACGAGTGTCGCCGGTTCTTCGTTGTCCTCGATTTGAACGTTTTCCAATGTGTAGTCATCTGGTAGGCAAGCCGTGATCACTGTCATTGCCTGACTTTCCGTCATTTTCCGCAGATTGATCCCTTCTGGTAATCTGACTCTTTGAATCAAGCTGCCCGGTTCTGGAATTTCCATAGTGATTCTTAAGTCTTCCGGAATCCGTACATTCTGTAGTTCTTTTATTGCCTGGACAGGGGCTTGTTCCTGTGTACTTGGTTTTTCTGATGCTATTTGAACAGCCGCTTTTTTCGGGCTTGATTGACTATCGTCAAAAATCGTCGTTTCGATCTTTTCAATCAATTTCGCATGGCGCAACTTTTTGAATAAGCCTACGCCATCCTTTTCAAACAAGGTCAATTTAGTCAGCTTGTTTAACGATGCCTTGATTTCTTCCGCGGATTTCGTTGTATCAAAATCCTTCAAGCGCAAATACTGCTTTCTTCCGTTGCTTTTTTCAAATTCTGCCTCTAAAGTTTTCATTTTCTCATTCCTTTCGTCTTAAATTTCTTATCGATTATTCTCCGTTGTTCGTCGTCATGAGCCGACTAACCCTGCCAACGGTTCTTTGATAAATTGTGTATATAATGTTTTCAGCTTCTCAGCGATATAAGTTTTAGCGGGAAATAATTTGATTAGCAATAAACGCCATTCTTTCTTCTCGAAATATTCCGCGAAGAAAATATAATAGCGGCGCAAAGCAGCGTTTGATCGGGTTCTTAAAAAGATATGTTGAACCAAGTTCGCCAGCATGTAAGAAAAGTCCTCTTCGCACAATTCTTCTCTCACTTGAAGCGCTACCAACATTTCGATCGCGCCATTGCCGTCATTGGTTGTTCGATAATAATTTTTGATTCTCTTTTCTAGCGTTTTGCGCTTTAGATTAAATAGCTGTCTGCGGCTTAATCCGTGATCCTCCACGTGTATCCCTCCCTTATTTGATTTTATTTAACGTAACTTTTGCTCATCATGATAATACAAAGCAGCTTTCTGTTTATGTCAAAAATATCCATCACTTTGTAACCGTTCCCAAAACAAACATAAACTACTGGATTCAAAAGTGCTACTTCAGCTTTTTTAAAATAATTTAAAAATAGTAATCGTTCTTTATTAATAAAGCTAGAGTCCGTATAAAATAATTTTTATCGGCCATTAAAAACGCTAGATAATTTGTCAGATTGTCGTAAAATGAACGTCTCTTTTATGTTTAATTGACCACTAATACAATTGGACCTTTAATCAAAAAATCCTCCGTTCAATGAACGAAGGATTTCCTGTTTATTCAATGATTTTTTTTACTTTAAAGGCTTCGGTATTTTCTGAAGGTTCTTCTTGATCAGCTAAATCGAACAAGATAAGAGGCTCATCCCCATCACCCTCAACGATCACTAGTTTCCCCCGCGGATCGCGCTTGTCTTTGACGATTTGCGCTTCTTTGATCAATTCCTTCGGATCACGCTTTGCGGCGATCGCATTGCCCAAATTAAAGAACACTGTTTCTTCCATCTTCATCCACTCCTCAAGAACTTTGTACCTAAGTATAGCAGAAATAGCGGTAATACGTTCAGTACGAGAATCTGAGAGTCAAATCCATTCGAAAATATTTTACTTCTTTTTTAAATGGAGAGTCAGAAAATAAAATAAGCTAAAATGGGCACAAAAAAGACGTGGTCGAAACCACGTCAAACGGTTGATAAATAAGGAAGGTACAGGAATCACAAAACACTTTAATAATCTGTCACTTTCCTTGATTTAAAGGCAAAAATTTCTAATTAAAACTAAAAACTAATCAGTCAGAATCAGACTTTTTCAAATGTTTCTGGGTCACTGACTGGTCAAAAACTTCAATAAGCCGTGGGGGTTATTTATTGTCTCTAAAGAACCATAAGATTACATCAATATCTCTAGGAGTCCAACAATATTGGTTAAATAGCTTGTTTAACTCATTAGCCTTTTTCTTAAAAATATTAATTAGATATACAGCTTCATCTATTTTTATGTTCTTTGGATTCATGGATTTAATAGTCTCATCATCTTTGTATTCATTAGTTGATAGAAGTGCTCTTATAACCATATCATCAACTGTCCCAAAATAACTAGGATACAATAGCGACAATAAACCAGATGCACCAGCAATACCTAAGCCTTTAATTTGAACAGCTACATTTAATCCCATTCTAGTTTTTTCTAGTTTGAAGTTAAATAGCTCTTCTTGTATATCTTTTAATTCTTTCATATCAACTACATATTCTTCTAATTTTTTTCTAGTAGTAGCTAGTCTATTTTTGGCTGTGTACTTCCACAAAAAATAATCATCATGTAAAAAATTATAAAAGTCGTTTACTTCTAAATTTTTTAAGTACTCGACATTTAATTTTAGCATCTTAGTTTCAATAAAATTATCCCTACCAGTTTCTTCTTTAGCACTTAGTAAAGCCTCATTCCAAACATCATTGTCTTGAGAACTCCAAATATCATTAATATTCATTTAATAACCTCCTAAACTATTTCCTTTATTATAGCAAAAAACACGCCCATAAAGGACGTGCCTCAAACGAATTTAAAACAATTCGTGACCCACTCATTAACTACTGCCAATAATGGTTCACCATATGAAAAACAATTTTTGAATTAAAACAAGCTTCTGCTTTACGATTAGCAAAAAAAGCGTAGCCCCGACAGTCGTCAGGAATTTTGAACGTTCATAACCTATCGTCTTTCCTAGTCCAGCATGTTTGCAACCACACCTACAATTTTCAGTCCAACAATAGATTTCGACTAGCTAAGTCTTGCAAAATTCAGGCAGCCAACCCCTTCATTTACTACTTATATTATACTAAATTCTTGCAACGTTTACAACTGTAATCTTTATTGTTTTTGCTTTACTAACAAGACCATATACTCTTTAAAAGCCGTGTCTGGATTGACTTTTACCACATTATATTTGTTCCCTTGCCAACCAATAATCATCTTGGTGGTAATCGTCTGTTTTTGCTCTTGCCGGATGACTATTTCTAAGGTGTCATCATACGTTGTTCCAGCTAATTCTTTTACGTCCTTTATATTTTGAGTGCGAATTTTCGCCCAACAACTAAAGATTATCGTTTCAACATCCTCCCCTGGCATTGGCCCCGGTTTGGGTTTCATGGTAATAACATCTATCCGTTCATTTAACTCATTGATATTCTTAATGATCGGCATAGTATAGCCCCCTCATTTGCTGGATTAAGGCTTGTACCGTTACTGGCATACGTTCACTGTTTGGAGTGTCTCTTGTTTCATACCAATGCTGAGTAAGTAATGACACTGCCCAATTAAACTGCTTATAAGCCTCTATGACGCCTTCTTCTGCTTTTGAATCAATAGCACTGATAACGTACTGACAAGCTGTATCTAGTAATTGCTGCAATAATCCATCATCAAAATTATGGTCTATCCGCAAACTATTTTTTAAATCTTCTAATGTTGGCATTCTATCCCTCCTAAATAAAAAAAAGGCAGCGGGATCAACCGCCGCCCAATATTTTTCTATCCTTCTGGTGTTACAACTGGTGTAAATTCAATATACACCGAAGCGTTCGGATCAATCGTTTTATAATCGTTGCGGATAATGACGGCTAATCCTTGAGAATAAGCTTCGAATTGTTGCCATTGAGTAGTCACTTGATTTCTTCGTGCCACAAAGACTGATTGGGCAATATCTCCCATAATCATTGGGAACGTACCAGCTTTAGGATTGGCAAACAACGCATCACTGATAAGAACCACTGGCATACCAAACAACGATTTTCCGCTTTGTGCTGTTACATCCGGCTGTAAGATATAACGGCCATCTGAATCTTTAAGCGTATCTAAATGATTAAATCCGCTTTGGTTTAGAATAACCATTTTATCTAATGCTGGATCAAGTGCTACATTATGA
This sequence comes from Enterococcus malodoratus, assembly GCF_027659535.1. Classification (NCBI taxonomy): domain Bacteria; kingdom Bacillati; phylum Bacillota; class Bacilli; order Lactobacillales; family Enterococcaceae; genus Enterococcus; species Enterococcus malodoratus. The sequence continues at coordinate 20,825 of NZ_JAQDPG010000009.1, forward strand.
AGTTGCTTTAAATCATCCAAAGTAGCCGCTGTTTTCTTAGTGAAGGTTTTCAATAGATCCACGATATGTTTGTTATCCGTATTTTCGACTAGTTTTGCTAACTGGTCTTTGACTTCTGCCACAATATTAACCGCTGCATCTTCCACTACCTCATTGGACAAATACAACTTTCCAGCGCGGGTTTCTACTTTGTAATCAACTGCTGTAAACATATCCGCATCAATATCACCAATTTCAGCTAGTTCCGCTTTTGTGGCTAACACTGCTTGATTATTTGTAGCTACTGGATAAGACCCTTGTCCATTATTTACTGTTTTAACGGTCGCATATTGTGCTAGGTTATAGTTTGAACGTTTTAAGTCAAATACTTCACCGATTACTTCTGTTGGTACAACTGCCCCAGCCGTTACAGTGGTAATTCCATCACGTTCTTCACCGTGTGAACGAATATATTCTTCATATCCTCGAATTTCTGTTTTTTCGTTATCAATTAAAGTTTTTTCCATGTTTTTGCTCTCCTTTTGTGTCTTAGAAGTGGATTCTAAGGCTTCGTTTGTTTGATTGGATTGGTTGTTACTCATAAACGTTTCATATGAACGCTTATTTACTTGGACATTTGATGAATCATAAGCGGGAACGGTCACGACACTGATTTCATTCAAAGCTTTCATTTTATCAATAGATCGGACTACCTCACCATCTTCTTTCTTGTCAAAGGAATCGATCCCTAACACGAAACCAAATGACATAGAATCAAGCAATTTTTTTGAGACATTTTCATATACATCGTTGGCATAGCTGGTATCATTCAATGTTGCTTCAAAATGTAACCCCACATCATCAATATTTAATTTCAACGTGCCAGCTTTAACGCTTGCTAAAGGCTTGCTGTAATCGTGGTTGTGTAATAAGAACACATTTGATAAGTCCACCTCTTTCAAGGCTTCGGGTGTAATCACTTCTACAAAGCCACCTAAATCTTTTGACGGTTGGCCAAACTTCAAAGCATAGCCTGAAATAGTTTTACCGTCTGTTGGTTGTTTTTCATTTTCTTTCTCCACTTTGGGAGAATCGGCTGTTAGCTCAGCTTCTTCTGTCAGCCGTTTTTCCTTTTCTTCTTCATTATTCAACTGGTGTAACTCCTTCCTGTTCTTTTAATTGGTATTTCTCCAACGTATCTAAATACGTAAAGTTCAAACTTGCTAGTAAACGATCTCCGCCATCCATTGGGGGTAGCCCCATTTTCGACCGCCCTTCATTAATTGTGAGTAGCGATCCTTTGACCTGTTCCAATACGTTCTTTACTTTGGTTTCGGGGTCAGTCTCTAGTAATTGATCGGAATTAAAGCGTGTGTTGGTTTCTAGTTTTGTATCAAATTCACTCACAAAGACATTAAAGTAATGAATCAATGTGCTTTGAATGTATTGGAGATTACTTTGAACTGTGCTGGAATGTTCATTTTCAACGCCTAAACGCTCGATTGGTACCCCAAACGCCTTGGCAATTTGTTTTGTGTTCCAATCATTGGAATTGATAAGCTTCAAAACATCGGTGTTTATTTCTAATGTTTTGTAGTCCATCGTTTCATCAAGAATGATCGTTCTAAGAGCATTATCACCACTACTTGCTCCGTTGGCTTCTTCAAACTTTTCACGAATTGCACTTTTGGCTGATCCGTCCAAATCAGACTTATGAACTTTCAAAATACCTGACCCACTGACACCACGAGTAAAGAAATTGTGCAATGTACGATTGCCAGCCTGTTGGATTTTTAGTTCATCACGTAAAGCATAAAGTGGTGGTAATCCTGTTAAACCATCTTGAGTGAAATATTTAAAGTGCAAAATATCGCTAGACTTCACACGTCTTTTTTTATCACCAATCTGATAAGACAACGTGCCATTATCTAATTGAGTAACCGTTACACTTGAGTTAGGTAATAAGTGAAGTTCTTCTACCTTTTCACCGTTACGCTTGATTTCTGCAAAGCTATTACCGTTTAACAGCATATTGACTGCTAAAGCAAATTTGAAATGCCAACCGTCCATTTCTGAATTAGGTTTCTCGTTTAGTAACTTCACCAGTTCATCATCAGCTTGCGGCATATTGTTTTTGACCAATTGAATCGGACTTGAAGCAATATCACTAGCAATAATTCGAACGGCTGCAAACACATCACTATTTCTTAATGCACGAACGCTTGTAAAATTGGTGGTGTAATCATCTGATTGGATGGATACCACATGATCCAAGAAAGGATCTCCCGTTGTATTTTGTCTCGCTTTAAAAAATGCCATCTTTTAACCTCCCTTCTGTCCTGTATTTAGCATGACCGCTATCCCAATAAGCACTACGCCCAGCGCTAACAAGCCATAGTAGACATTTGTTAGTAAGGTGATAGCAACCAGCACACACACCAATCCAAGAAGTAAAAGAACGGTATGAATATTATTAGAAAGAAAATTCTTCACTTGTGTAGAATTCATTGTCTGCTACCTCCGATTGTTTATTGGTGAAATAGTCCATTGCGAACACATAAGCATTTATAAGTGCTGCTATCGGGTCAATTTTGTTGCTATTCTTTGATTTATTAATCTGAATCCCGTTGTTATCCGTTTTTAAAATAGCGTTGTTCACTGCATGGGTGAGAATCGTATTTTTATTATGAATAACGTTGCCTTCATAAACTTGTTCTCTAAAAGTTCGGGTCGGAACGTTTAGAGTAATCGTTCCTTGTCTTACTTCTAACATTGGGTAGTTGGCTTTTTCAGCTTTTGAGATAAGGCTGTTACTGTTGTACGGGTCATATGCTATCCCTAAGCACTCTAAATCATTTTCTTGAATCAAGTCTTGGATAAATTCAAATACTTGGTCATAGTCCACGATGCCACTTTCTAATTGAGTAATGGAACACTCACCAGCTTTTTCTAATTCCCGATAAGGCAACCCGTCACGTTTTTCTTTGTCAGTCAAACCATGTTTTGTAGCTACAAATGAATGAGAATCACAATATAACTTGCCATCTTCTAAGGGAATGACCCATGAAACGCTAGTTAAATCATCTGTTTTAGATAAATCCACTCCGATATAAACGGGCTTGCCTGTAATATCTTGTGGTTCTACTTCGGTTGCTTGCCAGTCTTCCATAGCCATATAGCTATCTTCTGAAGCCTGTCTCCATAAATTGAAGTTTTTCACCAATACAGAATTAAGATTGTTTTGTTTCAAAGCAAGGTTCACATCATCTTGAATGGTCGGGATCATTACTTTTTTGATTTCTTCACTTTCAAAAATCGGATTCGCTTTTATCCATTTTTCTTGGTCGTGAATTTCTTCGGGATCGTCTAATTCCCATATCGCTATAAAGTACCTGTCAGCTTGTTCTTCGCCTTTTAGCACCCGATCTAACAATAAGTATTCCTCGTACATAGGAACGTTTAAATCAAGCCCAGCGGTACTAATAACACACAATAAGCCGTTTTTTTGTTGGGTCATTCCTGACTTAATGACGTTGTACGTTTTACGAGTTTTTGCTTCGTGCCACTCATCTAACACGCTCGTTGTTGGTGCAAATCCATCTAACGTGCTGGTTTCACTAGCCAGCGCCATTGCGAACGAATTAGAAGGCAAATGCTGAATTTTTGAGTTCATAATTTTTAGTTGTGGTCTTAAAAACTTACTAGACTTGACCACGTTTTTAAGTGAATTAGACAGCATATCATAGCCCAATTTAGCTTGTTTCAAAGCGTTACTTACAAACAACACTTGTCTTGATTCTGCTGGTTCCTGTTCCATAATCAACGCATTAGCAGCCATGCCACTAGCGATATATGTTTTCCCATTCTTACGGCTCATACTGGTAAATGCTCGATTGAATCGCCTGTAATTCCCTTCTTTAGTACGCCAGCCATAAAGACTGCCTAGAATGAATTTTTGAAATCCCAACATCTTGATTGGTTTACCGTCCGTAGATGGTAGCAACTCAATGAATTTAATCGCTTTGGTGGCTTGTTCTTCATCAAACACATAAGGGAAGCTATTTGACTTAGAACGCTCTAAATCGTTTATATGGCGCTCACACGCTTGGATAATTTTCTTAGGTGCAATCAACTTGCCTGATAAGACTTTTTCAATGTAATCATTCATGAACTCATCAACTCTTTGAATGGGTCTTCGGGTTCATCATTTTTAACCTTGTTCAAAGCTAGTCTTGAACGTGATTCTAAGGTCATGCCTAGTGACGTGGCTTGTTTCTTTAAATCACTCATGGCTTGAGATTGAACACGTACCGCTGGATTGGCTTTTTTTACGCCATTTTCACAAGTGACGAACGTTCCTGACTTTTTAATTTCTGCTTCCGCAGTCTTGATTCGTGAAAAGGCTAGACAGTATGCGACCAATGAACCATAATCCGTTTCACTCAATGGATAATCTTTTTTTAAGGCTGGTACAATACGATTCCATTCGCTTCTAGCGCTCGCTGCCATCCAGTCGGGGGGTGTGATATTGATTAAGGGTTGCTGTTTGAACAATTCTTCTCTAGCGTCCACACGGACAGCCTTTTCTTCACTTGATATATTGCCTTTTGTATCTTCCAATAATTTTGGGTGTCCCATGTTGTCCTCCTTTCTGACAAAAGAAAAAGGAACGCCAGCAATTAAGCCAACATTCCTTCGTTTTTCGATCAGAATTTTTCTTTGTCTAATTTATCTATATAAATAATTTTTCCGTTCTGCATTTGAATGGTCACATGACCAAATTCTGGTAATTTAATGGTGCGTTGTTTCCCTGTTTTATCAGTGATTATCGCTTTATTTTCCAATAAATCTCCTACTTTCATTATATACTCTTTCATTTATGATTACAACTGTAATCGTTATATCAAACTTACTTTTAAGCCTTTTACAACGGTTATTCGTGAGAAAATGACCCATCCCTCGGTTTCCAGCGACCAGACACCACGCCCCTATCTGTTAAGGGTGGCTCTTTTCGCCTTCTCTTGTCTCGTTTTAAGGTTGTGGTGATAGTGACAGCGTGAACGGTAATTACTTTCATCTAGCCGTTTAGACCAATCATCACGCAATTCTATGACGTGATCCGTTACATCAGTTTTACGGATAATTCCTTCATCAAGGCAATCCTCACAACATGGATTCTTTAGCTTATATAACTGTGAAGCCTTCTTCCATTCTTTACTGTGGTAGAACTTGAAATACTTCCCACCAGTCCGCTTGCGGTTCTCATATCGGTCAGCTTCGGTCTGTTTCGTTGCTGGCTTGTGCTTCTCACAATATTTCTGCCTATAATCGACTAATACTTTACATCCAGCATGATTACATTGTTTTTTTACTGCCATAGATTACCAATCCATGGCATTTAGCTCATCTAGCGACTTTTCTAGGTCTATTGGTTCTTGATGAACTTCAATAAACGGACTGTACAAAAGATAGTGCCTTCCATCATCGAAACTTACATCTATACAATTGTCTTTCACCATTTCAAATCCATAGACTCCATCTTGGCCAGTTGCATAGCGAACACGTTCCACACCATTAAACACATAAACTACTTCAATCATTTATTTTACCTCCTTGTTTATTCAATCTTTTAACAATGTAATAAACCTTAGTAACACTTGAACCACGGTAAATATTTGTGAGCTGTCGATTTTCCCAAATACCAAATGATAAGTAGACAGAATCCATTAAATTAGTAATTCTTAATTCCAATAGATGATTATTAATCTGTAACTCAAGATATTCATTCCCGACAATTTTAAATCCAAATTCCTTAACGAACAGCTTTCTAACTAGATCAGACATATTTCTATAAACCCTAGAAATTTTTTCATCATCTTTTTTGGTTCTTGATAAAATAATTTCTCCATTTGAATCTACAAAATTAATGTTTAATTCTTCTTTCATATTTTCCTCCTTAATTCGTACCATGTAGAACCACCTAAGTACCGGGTAGCCCGGTACCACTTAACCCCAACGGGGACAAGGTGTCTAGCGTTTTGGTGACGGGTACCGGGTAAAATCTAGTAACATTATTCCCTGAGTATTATCTAACTATTTCAAAAGTTTTAAGAAAATTAGGTGGTACCCCGGTACCAAATCTCTATCCCTTGGGGCAGAAGGCTTGAACTGGTACCGGGGTAGGTGGTACTAAGCCGGTTCAACCCGGTACTATTTATATTTTCCAGCTCGCTTCCCGTTTTCATTGGCATTTGCCTTATTGTAAAATCCTCGTCGCTTATTTCTTTTAGTCAATCTTTTCCGTTCCCAACCTGGAATACTAGTGATAACTAAAGCAATCTTTTTAGATTCTGCATCTGATCGACCGTTCAATAAATCTTTAGATTGTTTATCAAAAACAGCTTCTAATATATCGGCGGTTAGTACGCTATCAACTAAATAAAAATCTTGTCTCATGGTAGCTCCATTGTAGAAGTGCTGTAAATTCTTCTCGTTACACTTGCTATCAGGATAGTTCTGATAATAAGAACGTCTCGCCCATGCTGGAGCATCTTCCCATTTATACGGGATTTCCATTCCCAAATATTTAGTGATTGCCTCTTTAATCGGATTTTCTACCTTAGCATCCTCTTGGTATTCTTTCGCAATTTCCAAAACGGCTTTGTCTTCATCTGGAATAAAATAGATTCGTTGACCTTTATCAAAAAGTACCTTTGCTTCTGCTAATACTTGCAGAAAATATTCATCTTCGGTTTTGAATGGATTCATCTTCGGCTTATTTTTGCAAGGTAAAGGATAAAAACGGCGGTTTCCTGTATCATCTTTCAAATACTGGCCATCATTAGATGTTCCGATAAATACACATTGCCTTGCCCAAGCTATAACATTCCGACCATAAGGAGGTCTGATTTTATCTATCTTGGCACTAATGAAGTTTTTTATCTGTTCAATTTTAGTTTTACCCATTGAAGATAATTCTCCAAGTTCGATGATGACATTGCCTTGAAGTTGCATATAATCATCTTTCTTTTCGCCCAGCGAATCTAATGAATCAGTGAAAAAATCATCCGTATAAAGCAAAGCTGGAACGGTACTCTTGCCAATCCCTTGCGGCCCATCTAAAACGGGAACGATCTCAAACTTTATTCCTGGTTTATAAATACGTGCGACCGATCCCACTATCCAGCGTTTTGTGACTTCTCGTGTATAGAGGTTGTCTTCTACCCCTAAAAGGTCAATAAACATTGTTTCCAGTCTAGGCTTCTGATCCCATTTAACTTTTTCGATACGCTCTTTTACTGGATTGAAAACATTTTTGCGAGCTACATTCACCACTGCTTTATGGATTTTATTATCATCAAAGACTACGTTATAATTTTCTTCAATGTAAGCTGTTAAGGCATCCTCAAAACTATCTTCCCATTCTCCAGCACTACGATTGATCCAAGGAGAATCTTTTAATAGGTGAATGTATCCGCTAAATTCGTTATAAGCGATTGTTCCAGCCAGATTACTATCATTGGTTAAAATTAACTCTGCATTTACAACACTGTTACTTTTGATCTGATCGTCTTTATTACATCTTAAACGTGACATCCAAGCTTTCAATTCAATGATATTATCTTCACGCTCACTGGCTTCGGGGAAGTCTAATACACTATCTAATTTGTGTTTATGCACCATGCACTTTCCCCCTCAAATCTTTTTTTATCATTGATCGAATAATCTGATTGACTTCCTTATCTTCTAGTGGTGGTTCGTTGTACGCATTCGCTGTATAAATCAATTCTGCTAAAGTCTGATTATCTACACCGTGCCATAGCAACCAACCGCATAACTTAGTTAAATGATCGTTTCTACTACCTTCGCCAGCGCCTTGAACAATCATATCTAATTTTTTTGCTGTTCCTGTTTTCGTTACTGGTCTGTATTGAGTTTTTATTTCTTGCGGTTTTTTTAATAATAGATTGACTAACCAATCAGGAGCTGCGGCAACATTATCTAAAGAAACATTCTCAATAGGTTCATAAGCTCGTCCAACACTTCCTGAAATAATCATTGTTGGTGCTATTGGTATCCCTTTGGTGATAATATCAATTCCACTGAGACTTTTTCCCTTCTCATCACGCCCGAAAATATCCGCAAAAGCTCCTGTTTCTTGTTGAATGATTACACCATCTGGAATCTTAAAAAAGAAATGAATTCCCTTGCCCGGTGTTATTTCTGTATAAGTAGATGGAAATGGGCTATACATTACAGCAAGCTTCTTATAATTCTCGACACCATTTCTTGTTTTAGAGTGCTGATCTAAATCAACTACCATCATCTGGTGATCTTCAAGCATCAAGCCAATATTTCTAGCTGGATCTTCCGTCCACCATTCATTAATCTGATTAGAATCGTTGGTTGCATCATTCCAACCACTAGAGCCTTTTATTGGAATTTTGGTTCCTGGTGATAAAGGATAAATTGACCAACCCGACTTTTGTAATTCCGTTGCTGCTTGATAATTATTTGCCAATAAACTTCCCTCCTAACTAGCAAAAATTGCCTTTGGTGTGCCATCTTCATTAAATCGATCGTTAAACACGAGCCACACCTGTTGGGCTTCAAAACTGATCCATCGTTGATTGTTATCCCCATTCACATCCGTCAAAACAGAAATAGTAATTTCTCTATCCATATCATTTCCAGCGCCAACCGTTGCTGCATGAGATAAAATTGGTGTATCAATCGGTATTTCTTTGAAGCCCCAACGATCAATCATTAAGATTCGTCCTGTCGGTTTGCCAGTTGGATCATATTGTTTTTCTAGCAACGTTTTACTCATTATTCAGCACCTCCAATATTATGATCGTGGTTATAAGACCATTCATCATACTTGAAAAATAGATACACCGCTAAGCCTGTAAAAATGAATAATTTTGCTATCAACGGTAATAAGCTGAAAATTCCGCCGATTAAAATGCTTCCTATAATTAAGTTTCGTTTCATAATAGTTCCCTCCGATTTTTTAATATGGTATAATCGGAACAAAGAATATCGGGTTTTATCCCAATACTGTTGCCTTTAACTCTGTCCGCCAAGACTTAATCGAGTTAAGGCTTTTTCTTTTGTCCATCATGTTCTTAATACTCCAATTCAATTCCTAACAAGCTGGCTAATTGATCGACTTGCTGATACAAAATTTCTTGATACTCTTCAATAGAAAGTCGTTCTTTAAACTCTGCTTGTACTAAATCGTTCAAGCCACGCAATACTCCGCTTACCGTTGGTTCTTGTGGTAGCAATTTTTGATAGTCCATTTGCTCGTATAAGCAATTAAACGTTTCTTCTAGTGCTTCGCCTTCCAAATTTGCTAATTCCTCAGCGGTTTCTTCTGTAACAACTCTCGATAATACTTTTTCAATTACTTTATTTTGTGTTAAATCCATTTTGGTTCCTCCTGTTAATCACTTGCCCCACGCTTGCGATTATTTTTGATGATTCATAAGCCATTTTTTTGTTTCTTCTTTAGAAAAAAAGATTAATCCGTCAATTTGAATAACTGGCAATCCCATACTCTCTAATTTAGAAAGTGAATTGTAACTAATGCCTAGCCATTTTGCCATTTCACCTTTTTTCAAAAAGTCCTTATCAACGTTTGCCACATTCTTTGCTTCGGCCATTGCTTCTTTAGTAATTTCGAAAACATACTCTTTTAAAGAAGCTGCTTGCTCGTCTGATAGCATTACTTGAAATCCGTTCATGTTTTTCACCTCTTTCTAACGTTAACTAAACTTAAACGTTCGTTAATCTTAGTTAACCATACATTTAAATCATTTGCAAGAAATATTTTAACTCTAGTTTACAGCCCGTTAACTTTACTGTACTATGAGATTAAGAATAGGAGTGATGGCGTGATTGTTTTTAACTTAAAAGAGATTTTATCTGAGAAAAAAATGACACTTACCGATCTTTCAGAAGAAACTGGTATCTCTCGAACATCTCTTAGTCAACTATCTACCGGAAAATCAAAAGGTATCCAATTTTCAAACTTAGACAGTATATGTACTGCTTTAGATGTGCCTCCAGGTGAGTTATTTACTCAATATCTCGAACCCAAAGATTTGGAATTAGATATCACAGCAATGGCAGAATCAGGAAATTTCACTTATCATTTTCTCTTTTTGTATAAATATAAAATTAAGGAAGAAACATTTTGGTCTGCTTTGAACGCCAAGGTAACTTTTTCTAATTTTGAAATTCCTGATAGAAATACGAGAAGGTATGTTGAAATTTCTTTCTCCCTTAACAATCAAGGAAACTATTTAGATTTGATTAGAAAAAAATATGGTGAAAAATATGATGATAGCTTGTATTTTTCTAAAAAAAGAATATATCCAAAATATATTAGAGATACTAAGACTGCAGCGGAAAAAAAGATATTACCTGATTACGAACTAAGTTATATCGATATCACAAAGAATTTATCTAAACAAATATTGAAAGATGTTTTTAAAACAAATCAAGAAATTGCTTCAATAGTTGAGAAGCAAGAACTTTATTTAAGTATTAAAAAAACTTGGTTTACTCCAAATGAAAAATTCAATGTACAATTGTTGACAAAAGAAACAAATAATTTGCTAAAAGAAAATAAGATAAATCATCAAAGCTTCGTAACCTTTTACAAATATGGAGTAAAAAAAGTGAAAGATGATTATCAATTTTCATCCGTTCCTTTGATAAGTGTAGAAAAGCAGCCTACATATAAACCACAAATATTAGACTTTAAGATAATAAACTAACCTCCTCCCACGCCCCCACGCTTGCACCAGGAGGAATTTAAATGATTAAAAAATATACAAAAAAAGACGGTTCAACCGCCTATATGTTCAAAGCTTACCTAGGTACTGACTCTGACGGAAAGCAACGTTTTACAACCAGACGTGGTTTCAGCACAAAAAAAGAAGCCACTCTAGAATTGAGTCGCTTAAAAGTTGATATTAGTAAGAATGGGTTTAAAAAATCAGACAAGCTGACATTTCAACAAGTATATGATCTCTGGGTTGTTAATTATGAATTGACGGTAAAAGAATCAACATTTGTAAAGCAAACCGAACAATACAAAGTTCATATACTTCCCTTCTTTGGCGAATGTCTGATTTCAAAAATAACCCCAGCAATGGTACAAAAGTTTGCTAATGAAAAAGTAACTAAATTCGCTAGGTATCGTGAGTTTATCAGCAACACTTCACGTATTTTTGAATACGCCATAAAATTGAAGCTAATTAATTCAAATCCTTGTAAATCAATTACGATTCCGAAAGCAAAAAAAGACGTTGGAAAAAAGAAGCGTGAAAATTATTTTTCTCGTGAAGAAATGCTAATATTTTTAAATGCTCTAGAGAAACACGAAAATAAAAAAATCGCCACTTTCTTTAGAGTATTAGCTATGTCATCTGCTCGTATGGGTGAAATACTTGGGCTTGAATGGAGTTCAGTCAACTTCAAAGAGAATTATATCTCTATCACCCAAACACTTGCTAGAGGAAAGAATAGGCGGCTTTATCTTGAGGAACCTAAAACCAATAGTTCTGCTAGAGACATTCCACTAGACAAAACGACCATGGATTGGTTAAAAGTATGGCGTAAAGAACAGCGAGAAGAATTATTGGTGACTGGACACAATTCACTGCAACCCAATCAACTTGTTTTTTCTTCTGCCTTGAATAATTCATTTATTCAATTATCAAAACCTAGAAATTGGCTTCTAACTATTTTGAAACAAGAAAAATTGAAACCAATCACTATTCATGGATTACGCCATAGTGGAGCTGTTATGATGTTAGAATCAGGACTAACGCTAAAAGATATTCAAGATAGATTGGGCCATTCTGATATATCCGTGACCAGCGCCCACTACCTTCACATATCCGAAAAAAGGAAACGTGAAACAGTCGCCCAAATGGCTGACTATATAAATACTGGGTCAATTACTGGGTCAAAATAAAAAAAGCTCCTAGAAACGTTGATTTCTAGGGGCTTAAATAAGATAAAAGGAAGGTACAGGATTTGAACCTGCGCACCACATTACTGCGGCTCGCCGGATTTCGAGTCCGGTGCATTACCACTCTGCCAACCTTCCGCACCATTTATCTTACCTTTTTTCTTTAAAATGTCAAGATTTTATAATGAGTCTAATACAGACGTGTCATCTTCTTGCAAAACAGTGTTGATCGTACGGTCGATCAAATGAACAATCTCATCTTGAGTCGGCTCAATGATGCCAGAAGACATCAACGTTGCGATCCCAGTAACAACGATCCACGTTCCTACATGCAAAGCGTTGATTTTATTTTCAGACAGCTTGCTGTATTTAGGATGTTTTACGATCAATTGATGGAAGTAATTGTAAGAAAAGTCATGCATTTTTTTCCCGCCGCCGTATTCTTGAACATATAGGGCGTTATAAAGATTGATTTGTTCTTTCGCGAAGTACACATAGCTCAAGCCCAAATCAATAATCGTATCACCTGTGCGAACTTCTGGGAAAATATCGTAATACAGGTGATTGCAGATTTCATCTAACAACGTATTCTTTAGATCACTCATGTTTTTAAACTCTAAATAAATCGGTTGCGTACTGATCCCCATTTTTTTGGCGATATTACGTGCTGTAAATCCAGAAAAACCTTCATTTTCCACAACTTCATAGGCAGCCTTTAGAATCTGGTCTTTAGTATAAACTTTTCTTCTCATTTTAATTCCTCCCAGAATGTTATTATTTTTCCCGTCATTTTATTTTAATCAAAAACCGATTAGTTTTGCAACCCTTATGCAAGATGTTATCTAAATTTACGGAAATTTTTTTCGATTATGCGTCTTCCCCTTGTATTTTTTTCTTACAAAGGGAGTGGAACCGTTTTATTATTTTTGTAATATTTAACTTATTTCATTAAAAAACAAAAGAGCCGTTATACATTTGGAGGCATTTTTGTTTCTTTAAGCTAAAATTGGAATCTTCTAAAAAAAAATTCGTTGTTACTTTATTATACTTTCTCTGAGGTTCAGTGACAATCCTTATTCTTTTTCTTGTCTAATTTATTTATTTTATCTACTATAGTAAGGGAATAGAAAAAGGTGGTTAACTTGATGGAACAGCAAAATTACGCGCAACTTGTTTTAAATACCTGCTTAAAAGCCGGAAAAATTATGATGGAAGCCGGCTCAGAAGTCTATCGGGTAGAAGATACAATGAAACGAATCGCCTTGAATGCAGGGCTTGATGATATCCAAACGTATGTAACAGCAACGGGCTTAATCGTAGGCTTCCCTTCTGAACAAAACAGTCAGGTGATCCAAATTACTCCGCAATCAATTAATCTGGAAAAAGTGACCGCAGTCAATCAGGGCTCGCGGCAATTCGCTGACGGTGAACTTTCTCTACCAGATTTTTACCTCTATTTGGAAGAAGTAGATCATGCTACACCGGATTTTCCTTACATCTGGAAAATTATTGCAGCGGGTGTTGTCAGCAGCACCCTAATGATCATTTTAAACGGTACATGGTTTGATTTCATACCGACATTTATTATTGGAATCATCGGCTTTGCCGTTCATACTTTTTTCGGCAACAATTTGCATATGAAATTTCTAAATGATTTTGTGGCGGCCCTAGTGATTGGCTGTTTATCCTTATTGGCTGTTTCTTCCTCAGTCGCCCGCGATGTGAATAGTCTGATTATCGGCTCGATCATGCCGTTAGTGCCGGGATTAGCTATCACAAACGCTTTTCGTGATATTATGGCCGGTCATTTAATCAGCGGTGTCGCCCGCGGTACCGAGGCCCTGTTTATCGCCGGTGCGATTGGCGGCGGAATAATCGTTGCTTTTAATTTCTTTTAATCAACTGGCGGACAGCCAAAATACCGTAGGAGGTCGCTCATGAACTTTATCGTCAATTTTTTATTCAGTATGTTTAGTACTATTGCTTTCAGTGTCATTACCAATATTCCCCGCCGCGCATTCTTAGCCTGCGGCTTCACTGGAGCTGCTGGCTGGATGACTTTTTGGATTTTACAAACCTATTTTCATCAAAATATCGGAATTTCCAACTTTTTAGGGGCATTAATGATTGGTCTTATTAGTATCTTTTTTTCTAAGGTCATGCATATGCCGGTAATTGTATTTAATGTGCCCAGTTTGGTCCCGCTCGTCCCTGGAGGACCTGCATACATGGCGGTACGTCACATGATGAACCAGCAATTTACAGAGTCGATGGAGAAAGTCGTTACTGTCTTGGTCACTTCCGGTGCTATCGCGATTGGTTTTATGTTTTCAAATCTAATCGAACGCGCGCTAAAACGGACCCGTTCTAATTTTCAGCCAAAATAGGCAATCAATAAACAGGAGGTCTCATCCTGTTTATTTACCGGTTAACTATGTAAGCGCAACCAACAAAATTCTAAAAATATTTTAAATTTCACAGAATATTTACAAATTACAACCTCAGACCTATGCATTTTGTGAATTTATCCTATATACTTCACTTTAGAAAGACAAAGGAGATGAATCCAATGAGTGTTGTTCAATCCAGAAGATTATTAAATATTATTTCGCTAATGGGTATTGCCCTAACTGTCAGCTTGACCATCTACTTCTATCGTTTAGGGGTATTTAATGATATAAACTCGTTGCAACAACTAGTCGGCAGCTCTCCAATCGCCGGACCGCTCATCTTTGTTTTCATCCAGATCATCCAAGTGGTGATCCCAATCATTCCAGGCGGCATCAGTCTTGCAGCCGGGGTATTAATTTTCGGACCCTATTGGGGCTTTGTTTACAACTATGTTGGAATCGTCATCGGCTCTTTGATTCTTTTCTTGATGGGTCGGCACTACGGCAAACCGTTTATTATGCATCTGGTCAGTGATAAGGTATATCAAAAATATAGCCATTGGCTTGATAATCAATCTCGTTTTGAAAAAATGTTTGCTTTAGCAATTTTCCTTCCAGTAGCACCAGACGATGCCCTTTGTTTAATGGCAAGTCTGACAAATATGTCATTTAAAAAATATAGCGCAATCATCTTTTTAGCAAAACCCGCATCGATTTTCTTATACAGCTGGGCTTTACTACAAGGTGGCAGCTTATTATCACACCTACTCGTCCACTAATAAATTAGTGGACTTTTTTTGTCAGTCCAACTTTTCACAGTTTACTTAGTTCAAACTAAATATTTACTAATTGCACCTAATCAACAATAATGATGTATAGTTGGATGATATGCGTTGGATGGATAAAACTTATTTTTCACGAACTTCGAAAAATAATTCCCTTAAAACGACCTAGCTGCGTGTTCCGCTTTTCGCAATTTATTTTTTATCGGAACATTTATTTAGAATATCCCGATTACTTAACCGCGTGAACTGTCTAGCGGAATCGTATGCGTGGCGAAATACTTGGTCATTTTTCGTGCTTTCCGAGAAATGACTTTCTTATTATGAGTTAGCTGTCAGTCCAACTTTTCGCAATTTACTTAGTTCAAACTAAATATTTACTAATTGCACCTAATCAACAATAATGATGTTTAGTTGGATGATATGCGTTGGGAGGATAAAACTTATTTTTCGCGAACTTCGAAAAATAATTCCCTTAAAACGACCTAGCTGCGTGTTCCGCTTTTCGCAATTTAATTTTTATCGGAACATTTATTTAGAATGTCCCGATTACTTAACCGCGTGAATTGTTTAGCGGAATTGTATACGTGGCGAAATACTTGGTCATTTTTCGTGCTTTCCGAAAAATGGTTTTTTTTATGAACTGGACGTCAATCCAACTTTTCATAGTTTACTATATACGAGCGTGTGATTTAGGAGTATTCTAATGATTCAAAGCATAAGCTAGTTTTAGAGCCTAGACTTGGTCAATGGTGAATTCTTTTTTGGTTTTATTGAATATGAAGGACCGGCCTTATGATAAACTAACTTTGTGGCTTGCTTTGATCTAAAAAATATTCTTTTTTTATTTTCAGGAGGAACTATGACTTACATTCGACGACGAATCGCGCATTTTTTCAGCACGTTTTCTTTATATAATTTTTTATTGCTGGCCTTTGGTCTCCCATTTCTAACGGAGGGACTCTTTTTATTTCTACGGCAAAGCTTTTTGAATAATCTCTATCATCCGCCTTACTTATTTTTATTTTTAGCCTTGATCTTTCTTTATGGAAATTTGTTTAGTCAAGTTCAGGCGAATGAAAAAGCCTTCGAGAACTTTTCTCTAAAAGCCGCTTTCGTTAGTTTTGCTTATTGGCTGCTTTTATCACCAATTTTTTTCTTTCGTTTTTATCAAATGCTGCTGGCTTGGCAGCCGCTTCCGGCGAATATGCTTTCCTTTTTATTTCTCTATCGTTGGAAAATTTTGCCAATCATTCTTTTATTTTATGTGATTGTTCTGTATTTTCTTTATCGGGCCATTTTAGTGCCTAAATATCTCAAAAAGGGCAACTCCTTGAAACAGAGCATTCAACTTAGCTGGCAGCAGTCCAAAAAGAACCCCGTTAAACAGCTCGGTATCTTTTTCTTGATCCCGCTAATCTTTTTAGTGACCAGCTTATTGATAAAAGTTGGCTTCATAGGACTGACCCAGCTATTGTCTAGGCAGAGTACCGCGATGATTCTCTTGCTGCTCTACCGGGTGCTGCAAAATATTGTCTGGGCGCTCTTTTTTCTCTACTTGGCTGCTTCTGATAAAAAAGCGGTCGTTGAGGATGATCGACCAAAAACAACGTTCATCTGGATGGGTTTAATGGTTGTTGCCTGTTTGAGTCTTTATTCTTTACACTATGCGCACGCATTTCATGTACAGAAAGCAAATACGCAGTTGACGATTTCACACCGCGGTGTTTCCAATCAGAATGGTGTCCAAAATTCAATCGAGGTCTTACGAAAGACGAGTGAAACGTTCCACCCCGACCTCGTTGAGATGGATGTACAAGAAACAGCCGATCATCAATTAGTCGTGATGCACGATGAAGATCTTAATGCTCTCGCTGACAAAAATCTTCGCATTGATGAAACGACTTGGAAGGATTTAAAGAACCTCACGTTAAAGGAAAACGGTCATTCCAGCAAAATCCCTTTGTTCGCGGATTATCTAGCTGCTGCGAATCAATTGAATCAAAAATTGCTGATCGAGCTAAAGGTTACCGCCAAAACCAAGGCGACGATTGTTCAAGGCTTGCTCCCTTTGAGTGATCAATTAGCAAATCATCAGTTGCAAAGTATGGATCTAGATACAGCCAATCAAATGAAGAAACTTTTCCCGATGTTAAAAGTCGGCTACATTCTCCCCTTTGACTTATTAGGAGCTCCAAGAACCTCGCTAGATTTCGTCAATATCGAGGCCCGAACCGCCAGCGGCGATCTGATTCAAGTGTTGCAGCACAGAAAACAAGCCGTTTATGCTTGGCCAATCAATACGAAGCAGCAAGCGGCTGCTTATCGATTTCTACAGGTAAAAGGCATTTTATCTGATGATTTAGCTGTCATTTCGGCTCCGTCAGATGATATAAAAGCCCGAACCGCCAGCATCCTGCAATTCGATTAAAAAAAATACCGTAAACAATCTCCTTCGTGGAAGACTGTTTACGGTATTTTTAATTATTATCGATCCAATAAACGTTCATAGGTGAATCCGGTCATGGAATATCTAAGGAGCAGAAGTGCCACTAATAATAGAAATGCTCCGATTGAGATCACAACCCAGCCGCCGAAAACTAAAATACCTGTAAATTGACCGACGAGCAGCAAAGCCAACGGCAAGATCAGAAAGGCCGCTTTTTGTTGCGATTCTTCGATCGTGGTGGATTTTGCCGAGCCTTTAACGATCAACACGATCGAGATAATCGTGATTGCGGGAACGATCAGCAGCATGACCCACAACCAGTTGATACTTAATGGAAGCAGTATCCCTTTAAACAGATACACTTCGACTTCAACGACAATGACGGTTAAAAGAAACGAGACGTAGGTCACTAATATACCTACAAGAAAAGAGGCATACACTTTTGCTCGAAAGATCTCTCGAATTGATAACGGTGAATAAAATAGCGTTTCAAGCGTGCGTTTTTCCTTCTCACCGACAAACGAACTGGCAGCCATGACACTGGAGGTCATGATTGGAATAATCAAAAAGAAAATTGGGATGACATTGTTGATCATTAATGACAATAAATCCACTATCAACTGCTCCGGTTCTAACTTTTGAAAGTCCGGTAAAATGCGAGCCATTTCGGTAAAAGACGAGGAGTCGGTTGGACTCAATAAAACAGTGAGTAGCATAATCGTAGGAAAAACGACAGAAAAAAGCAACGGCAGAATCGTCAATACTGAAAAGTAGCGCTTGTTTTCCGTAATCCCCCGAATATCTTTTAACATAATAGCTTTTTGCCGACTATTAAACATACGTCTCCCCTCCTTCTAATAACGCAAAATAAATATCTTCCAAGGAATAATCCGTCGGTGTAACTTGCGAAATATTTCCTCCCTGCTGAACGATTTCTTTTACTAAAACCGGAATCTCAGACTTTTCTTGCAGCGATAATTCATAGGTATCCTCGCTGATTTGTTTACTATCAATCGTTTGCGACATAAAATCCGTTTCAATAGTTAGTTTATAACTATTAAAGGTTCGCTTTCTCAATTGCTCTAAACTGCCTAAAGCCAATAACTTTCCGTTATCCATCAAGCCATACTCATTACAAATCTCTTGCGCGTACCTTAACTGATGTGTGCACAGAAAAATCGTTGTTCCTTCTTCTTTTGACAATTCCAGTAAAAGTTCATTCACGCTTTTCGTGCTTTCAGGATCAAGTCCACTCGTCGGTTCATCAAGAAAAAGCAGCTTTGGGCTATGGATCAATGTTCTAGCCAAGGAAAGTCGCTGCCTCATCCCTGTTGAATAGCTCTTCAATTTTACTTGCGCCGCATCAGACAATCCAAGCTTTTCCAAAAGCTGCATACCCTTCGCTTCACTATCCGATTTGCTCATTCCAAAAAGCTGACCAAAGAACGACAGATTATCAATCCCCGTTAAATGATCATACATCCCCGCGTGCTCGGTTAACACCCCGGTCAATTGGTGAAGTTTTTCAGCCTCCTTAGCCGGATTCAAATTTAGGACACTCATTTCTCCTCCCGTTGGATTCAAAATGCCGGTTAATAATTTGATTGTCGTCGTTTTCCCGGCGCCATTCGGACCTAAAAACCCAAAGATCGTTCCTTGAGGCACGACCAAACTAATCGTATCCAACGCTTTCTTACCTTCAGGGTACGTTTTTTCTAACTGTTCAATTTCAATTGCATTCATCTATAATCCCTCACTTCTATCGATCGACAAATTGATTCGACCACTCTGATTCATTTTTCCTTCATTTTCATTGTATTTCTTCTATTTAAAAGGTTCAATGGACTTCTTGTTAACTTTGAGACTTATAAGTCACCTGACACGATACCTTTGCTAGTTAGAGGTAAAATGACTCTATTTTTCCAAATACACGAGAAATAGGCTGATCGCCGCTTCGCATACGATTCTGTTAAACTTTTTTTATTTATCTATCTTAAAAATTTATTCTTCCTTGAACCATACATACTGCAAAAACCGAAACTCGCAGCTAGTTCTTTTTAATGAAAGCCTTTTTCCGAAGAAAAAGGCTTTGAATTTTCACTACGCATATCATTGCACTAAACATCTCGAACAATAAGTCCACTATCAGTATGAAACAGATTGTCTCACCAGTTATTCTGCAAAAAGTGCAACTGACAGCTAGCTCCCAAAAATGAATCTATTTTTCCAAATACACGAAAAATAGGCTGATTGTCGCTTCGCATACGATTCTGCTAAACCATTTTATTTATATACCTATCTTAAAAAATTTATTCTTCCTTGAGCCATACACACTGCAAAAAGCAGAACTCGCAAAAAAAGATTCGGACCTTAATGGTAAGATCCGAATCTAGTTCCTGTCAAAATAAACATTTCACATACTTATCAAAAATTACGCTGTACATTCAATCTCGGCACATGCTAATACATTCTCATATTTTACTAATAAACGATTTTGAAGTTCAATTACAGCGGCGCGATCAGATGGATCACACGTCACAACGTTGATTAATACGGTATTATTGTAAAGTTGTTCAACCACACCGATTACTTCTTTTTCAATTCCGATTGCTCGGCATTCATAAGCAAGACCAATTTCAATAGTTTCCATAATAAATCCCCCTTTATTTCTACGTTCTTATAATAACATAATGAGAGAAATATGAAAACGTTTTTTGTTAGTTTTTTTGCTTTGATATCAAGGTAAATGTCGTAATTGTTAGAAAATTCGCAAAACACAAACATAAACAACTGTGGTTATTTTTAATCCGCTGTTCATTTTCTATTTATCTTTATTTGTTTAAAACCGATTTCATTAACCTTTCAATATGTTTTTTATCATTAATTTTGATTAGCTCTAAATTAATTTTACTATACCAATTAAAAAAAGAGCCCTCGCCATGCGAGAGCTCTTTTGTGATTTTATAAACGATTATTCAATTCTTTTGCTAAATCTTCAAATCCTGGTTTTCCAAGTAAAGCGAACATGTTTTTCTTGTAAGCTTCTACACCTGGTTGGTTGAATGGGTTCACACCCAATAGATAACCAGAAACACCTACTGCGATTTCGAAGAAGTACATTGCATAACCTAGTGTATAAGCATCCATTGTTGGGATGTTCAATACGAAGTTAGGAACGCCGCCATCTGTATGGGCTAATAATGTTCCTTGGTAAGCTTTAGAGTTAACAAAGTCAACATTTTTACCTTCTAAATAGCCTAAGCCATCTAAGTCAGATTCTTGTGAAGGGATCGCCACCGATTTACGAGGTTTTTCCACTTTCACGATTGTTTCAAAGATATTGCGGCGGCCTTCTTGGATGTATTGTCCAAATGAATGCAAGTCAGTTGAGAAGTTTGCGCTTGATGGGTAAATACCTTTCAAGTCTTTTCCTTCTGATTCGCCGTATAATTGTTTCCACCATTCGTTGAAGTATTGCATACCAGGTTCATAGTTGACTAAGATTTCAGTCACTTTGCCTTTACGGTATAAAATATTACGAAGTGCTGCATATTGATAGGCTTCATTTTCATCTAAGTTCTCGCTTGAGTAAGCTTCACGAGCATCAGCCGCACCTTGCATTAACGCATCAATGTCTGCGCCGCTAGCTGCGATCGGTAATAAACCAACTGCTGTAAGCACTGAGAAACGTCCGCCGACATCATCAGGAATAACAAAAGTTTCCCAACCTGCTGCATCAGCTTCAACTTTAACTGCTCCACGAGCCTTATCAGTTGTTGCGTAGATACGTTTGTTTGCTTCTGCTTCACCATATTTTTTAATTAATAGTTCTTTGAAGACACGGAATGCGATTGCTGGTTCAGTCGTTGTTCCTGATTTAGAAATTACGTTTACTGAGAAATCACGGTCGCCGATCACTTCGATCAAATCAGCAATGTATGTTGAGCTGATTGAGTTTCCTGCAAAGAATACTTGTGGTGCTTTACGATCTTCTTTATCCAATACATTGAAGAAACTTTGATGTAAGAATTCGATTGCTGCACGGGCTCCAAGGTATGAACCGCCGATTCCGATAACTACTAATACTTCAGAATCAGATTTAATTTTTTCAGCTGCTTTTTTGATGCGCGCAAATTCGTCTTTGTCATAGTTTACTGGAAGATCAACCCAGCCTAGGAAGTCGCTTCCTGCGCCAGTACCTTCGCGTAATTCTTTGTGAGCTAGAGCTACTTCAGATTTGATGTAGTCCATTTCATGCTCGCTCACAAATGGTGCTACTTTCGAATAATCGAAATGAATGTGTGCCATTGTTTTTCCTCCTTGAAAGTCACTTCATACAATCTATACTTTACGTTTCTTTTAATTTTTTTTCAAGCTTAAACCTTTTAAAAAATTAAACTACTCCTTGAGCCAACATTGCTGCTGCAACTTTTGCAAAACCAGCGATATTTGCGCCAGCCGCATAATTATCTTTTTCAGCATATTTTTCAGCTGTATCACGGCACGTTTCATAGATATTTTTCATGATATCATCGAGTTTTTCATCGACTTCTTCTTTTGTCCATGCTAGACGTTGCGAGTTTTGCGCCATTTCTAACGCTGATACTGCTACGCCGCCTGCATTAGCCGCTTTACCAGGTCCGTACAACACACCTTTTTCATGATAGATCTTGACTGCTGCTATCGTACTTGGCATATTTGCCCCTTCAGCGACAATCTTCACACCATTTTTAACAAGAATCTCAGCTTTTTTGTCGTCGATCTCATTTTGCGTCGCACAAGGTAAAGCAATGTCAGCCGCTTGTTCAAGCTCCCAAACAGATCCTTCGTGGTACTCTGCTGTTGAGCGTTCCTTCGCATATTCTGTTAAACGGGCACGACGAACCTCTTTGATATCCTTCAAAAGTTCAACATCGATGCCATCTTTATCATAAATGTAGCCATTTGAATCAGAACAAGTAATCGCAGTCGCACCAAGCGCTTGGGCCTTTTCAATCGCGTAAATAGCAACATTTCCGCTGCCTGAAACAAGTACTTTTTTACCTTCAAAAGAATCTTTGCGATCTTCTAAAAGATGCTTAACAAAATAAACTGCGCCGTATCCAGTCGCTTCTGTCCGGCCAAGACTTCCGTTGAAGCCTAATGGTTTACCTGTCAATACGCCCATGTCATACTCACGCAAGCGTTTATATTGGCCAAATAAATAGCCGATTTCACGACCGCCAACACCGATGTCTCCTGCTGGTACATCTAAGTTCGGGCCGATATGTTTTGATAGTTCGGTCATAAAGCTTTGGCAGTAGCGCATAACTTCAGAATCAGATTTTCCTTTCGGATCAAAATCTGAACCGCCTTTACCGCCGCCGATAGGAAGACCGGTCAAACTGTTTTTGAAGATTTGTTCAAAGCCTAGAAATTTTAAAATACTTAGATTTACAGTTGGGTGGAAACGTAAGCCGCCCTTATATGGTCCAATTGCTGAATTAAATTGAACGCGATACCCGCGGTTGACTTGCCAGTTGCCTGCATCGTCTTGCCAAGGTACGCGAAACTGAATCATGCGTTCTGGTTCTAGGATCATTCCTAAAATATTTTTTTCAACATATTCTGGATGTTCCTCTAGAAAAGGAATCACCGTTGGTAAAAACTCATCTACCGCTTGTAAAAATTCTTCTTGATTCGGGTCTTTGTTCACCAGTTTTTCTTGGATCTGCTCTACGTATTGTTTTACTTCCATCAAATTCCTCCTCACAGTTAATACTCATAGTTTACATCATTTTCTAATAGAAGTGAAAAAAAATTCATGCTACACTGCAAGTTGAGTGCCAATTGTTCGTATTTCACGTATGATTATACAAGCTGTAAAAGTAAAAATTTAGATAAATGAGGGTTAATTGATATGAGTAAAAAATTTGATGTGATTGTTGTTGGAGGAGGACCCGCCGGTATGATGGCGGCCATAACGGCAGCGATGAATGGCACTAAAGTTGCCTTATTTGAGAAAAATAAACGCCTAGGAAAAAAATTATTGATGACTGGCGGCGGCCGCTGCAATGTGACCAATAATCGACCTGTCGATGACTTGATTTTCCACATTCCTGGCAACGGACGCTTTTTATATAGTACATTTTCGCAATTTGATAATCAAGATGTCATGAGTTTCTTTAGTGAACGCGGTGTCGCTCTTAAGGAAGAGGATCACGGCCGGATTTTTCCTGTTTCGGATAAATCGGCTACGATCGTAAATACATTGAAAGATGAATTAGAGCAATTGAACGTGTCGCTTCATTTCAAAGAACCCATCGAAAAAATCATTAGCGATGGCGAACGTATCCAAGGTGTTCGCACAGCAGAAGGCGACTATTCAGCCAAAAGTGTTATCTTGACCACCGGCGGTATCACTTACCCATCGACTGGATCACAAGGTGACGGCTACCGTTTCGCAAAAAGTGTCGGACATCATGTTACACCTCTATATCCAACCGAATCACCGATCTTCTTAACCGATGATTTTGTCGCAGAAAAAACATTGCAAGGACTCTCCCTGCAAGACGTGACACTATCCGTTATCGATGAGAAAAACAAGACCATCGCCAGTCATGAGATGGACCTGCTCTTTACGCACTTCGGAATTTCCGGTCCGGCTGCCTTGCGGTGCTCAAGCTTTGTGAATCAGCTATTGCGAACACAACAGACTGTAACGCTAAAGCTGGATTGCTTTCCTGATAAAACCGTTAATGACCTAATGGAGGAAGTAGCAGAACTTGCAAAAACATCTACAAAACAGTTGAAAAACGCGTTGGCCGGTTTCTTACCAGAACGCTTATTGCTCTTTTTCTTAGAGAAAGTCGGTATTAGCGAACAAACTTATGGTCAGACATCAAAAGAACAGCTGGAAGAATTTGTTTCCTATTGTAAGAATTGGTCGTTAACAGCTAACAAGACCTTTGGCTTGGAAAAATCATTCGTTACCGGCGGTGGCGTTGAACTCAAAGAGGTCAATCCAAAAGATTTAGCCAGCAAAAAAATCCCCGGCTTGTATTTTGCCGGGGAGGTTCTTGATGTTAATGGGTACACTGGCGGTTATAATATCACTACCGCGTTTTGTACAGGCTATGTGGCTGGTACACATGCTGCTTACAATGCCTTCGCTTAATGTGTCAGCTCAACAAATTGTCCTCGCGTCAGTTCCACAATGGCGTTGGGGGCAATTTCCATTTGCAGCCCTCTTCTGCCTGCTGATATCGCGATTTGATCAAAATTTTCCGCTGAAGCATCCACAAAGGTCGGAAATAATTTTTTCATGCCGATCGGTGAACAGCCGCCGCGAATATAACCTGTCGTTGCTTCTAAATCTCTTAAATGCAGCATCTCAACCTTTTTATTGCCGCTGGCTTTTGCGATCTTCTTCAAATCCAACTCATGATCACTTGGGATTACCGCCACGACTGGACCTGTTTTATTCCCTACTGCAACCAACGTTTTAAAAATTCGTGCCGGTGCTATTCCAACTTGTTCAGAAACATGTCCCGCTCCTAAGTCATCCTCATTCCACGAATACTCATGCTCTGTATAAGCGATTTTCTTTTGTTCGACTAAACGAATCGCATTGGTCTTTTGAATTTTCTTCTTAGCCAAGTCAATCCCCCACTTCATTCATTTTCTAAAGTCTAGCAAAAAAATCGGAAGGAAACAAACCGGTCGTTTTGTTTGGTCTTTTTCCTTAAATGTCCTACACTTGAACTTGTAGTAGAAAGGATGTTTTCATCATGAAAAGAATTTCCAGAGGAAAGTTTGAAAAGATGCAACAATTGTCAAATGATCATGGCGTCATTGCAGCCTTAGCAATCGATCAACGGGGCTCTATGAAAAAGATGATGCAAGCCGCTGTCGGCGAGGATAAATTCTCAATGGATCAAGTCTATGAATTCAAAGAACTTGTCTCACAAGAATTGACTAAGCGAGTCAGTGCGATTCTGCTAGATGAACAATACGGCTTCAAAGGAATGAAAGCCAAAGATCCCAATTGCGGATTGATCATGTCTTATGAAAAAACTGGCTATGATGCCAACACACCTGGTCGTTTACCAGAATTGCTGCCAGAAGAATCATTGGATCGCTTATTGGCTAAGGGCGCAGATGCAGCCAAGGTCTTGGTTTATTATGATCCCGATGAAGCGCAAGAAATTTTGGATGTCAAACATGCCTTCCTAGAACGTTTAGGAACAGAAGCGTTGGCTGCTGATATTCCTGTATTCGTTGAACCAATCGTTTATGACAATAAAATCACTGACGATCACTCCCCTGAGTTTGCAAAAATCAAACCACAAAAAGTGATCGACACAATCAAAGAATTTACCAAGGATAAATACCACATCGATGTACTGAAGGTTGAAGTTCCCGTATTATTCAACTATGTTGAAGGGTTCAATAAGGGCGACGATCCTGTAGTTTATACGCAAGAAGAAGCCGCAGCTTATTTCAAAGAAGCGGGTGAAGCTGCTACTCGTCCGTTTATTTATCTAAGTGCTGGTGTTCCTGCTGATACTTTCCGTGAAGAATTAAAATTTGCTGGTGAACACGGTGCAAATTATTGCGGAATTTTAGGTGGTCGTGCAACTTGGCGTGACGGTGTTCAAGTGTACGCCGATGGCGGCAAAGACGCGTTAATCAAATGGTTAGACACGCAAGGCCGTGAAAACGTTGAAGAATTAAATGACATTTTAGCGAAATATGCGAAACCATGGTACGAAATTTACGGTGGTTTAGATAACATTGAGGTTTTTGATATCGATGTAATGGCTTAAAAAAAGGATTCCCGAAAAGTCGGGAATCCTTTTTATCTTAATACATCAATCATCAAAGCTAATTTTTCTGCATCAATCTGGGCTTCAGGATAGGACTGGCCTTCTAGGCAACCATAAGCCATACAAGAACCATCCAACGAGCCGCTGACCTGTGAGAACTTCCCGATTCTTCCTAAGGAAACGGAAACAACTGGTAACGAAACAAACGTTTGCGCCTTCATCACGATGCCCATCTGACGCAAGACATCCGCTTCATTTTGCGGCTGCACGACGATTTTCGCAATATCTGCTCCCCAATGCTCCATCAAGTTCAATCGAAAGAGAATCACAGCATCCTCCGGCGTTTCTTCAAAATTGTAATAGCTCAAAATCACTCGTACATCTAAAGCCTGCATCCATTTGATGAAGGTCGTTGATAGTTGGTCAATGATCGTGACTTCTACATCAGCTACATCAATTGCTCGTGATGAGACGGCGAATTCATTGATATGCCGGTATTGGTTTAGCGAAATCTCGATCTGTCCACCTGCCTCCGAGGTCCTCAGGCTGAAAATTAATGGAATATTTCGAATCTCATCCCGCAAGGCTAATAGAGTCGAATTTAACTTGTCATCATCTAAGACATCTTCATAATAATCCGCACGCCACTCGATCACTTCAGCAATTTTTTTGGCTTCATTTGCCTGCTCAATGATCTCATCGAAAGTCTTTCCAACAATCGGCACGCAGATTTTAGGTTTTCCTGCATCAAATCGTACCTCTCTTACCTGAACATCCATCATACGCATCCCATCCCATTTTCTTCTATTTTTTTATCGTATAAAACAAAACTTTCAAATAATTACTTTCTTCAAAATTACTGGCTGGAAAATCTGCTGGCAAACGGTAACTTTCGGCTAATTGAAAGCTCACCTCTTTTTTCTTCAAAGCTTCTTCAATCGACTGTTTGAATTTTTTGATTGGTAGATTCGCCGCGTTGGTTGAAGCGATAATCATTCCTTCATCAGAAAGAATCTCTACACTGTCTTCAATCAATCGCCCGTAATCCTTCGCCACTGAAAAAGTTTTTTTCTTATTTCGGGCAAAGCTTGGCGGGTCCAAAATGATCAAGTCATACGTTAGATTCTTCCTCGCAGCGTAACGAAAATAATCAAATGTATCCATTACGATAATTCTTTGCTGCTCTAATGACAAACCATTTACTTCAAATTGTTCTTGCGTTTTAGGCAGACTGCGCTGAGCCAAATCCACGCTAGTAGTTTCTAAAGCACCGCCATAAGCCGCAGCAACTGAAAAGGCACCGGTATAACTAAACATATTCAATACTTTTTGTCCGGCCGCAAGCCCCTCTGTTAAGCGTCCGCGAACTTCCTTTTGATCTAAAAAAACACCTGTCATATAACCTTCATCTAAGTATACGGCATATGAAACGCCATTTTCCAGTATAATTAACGGCTCTTGCGGTTTTTCTCCGGCTAGCCAGCGGCTTTCTTTCAGCTCGCTTTTAAAACGGATTTTTTCAACGACACCTTTAGCCGTTGGGAAAACGTTCAACAAACTATCCACGATCAGCTTTTGAAAGTGATAAATTGTCTGATTATACCAAGAGATAACCAAATAATCGGCATAATAATCAACCGTCACGCCGCCGAATCCATCGCCTTCTCCATTGAATAAACGAAAGGCGGTCGTCGTTTCATCTGCAAAAAAAGCTTGGCGCTGTTCAATCGCCTGCTGGAATTTCTCCATTATAAAGGCTTGATCGATCGGACGCTGTGTTTGATCCAACACCCAGCCGAATCCTTTATTTTGTTTTCCTAAATAACCTGCAGCAATATAATTATTTTTATTATCAACAAAGGTAACCCATTCTAGTGGGATTTTTTTAATTGGTTGTCGCAGATCTTCTTCCTGAATCAACGGATTCCCTTGTCGAATTCGTTTGATTCCATAATTAGTTAATTCTATTTTCACTCTTATCCCTACTTTCTTCTATAGTATATCAAAAAAAATTAGTATTTTTCGCTTATAAAGTTTTCTTTAAACCTGAATGCTCCAGTTTTGATAAGAATTGACTGGGGTGATGTAAGCGAGTAAAATGTTAACAAGTGAACATTCCGCATTTTTTCTGCGGCAGAAAGGAAGTTACTATTGAAAAAACTAAAAGCTCCTGCATTTTTAAATAAACGTCTCGGCTTTTATGCGTTACTTACATTCTTATTATGGGCGAAAAGTATCTTTGCATACTTATTTGAATTTAACTTAGGGATCGAAAGTTTGACACAGTATTTCATCCTATTTATTAATCCAATCGCATCGACGATGTTTCTATTGTCGATTGCTTTATATGTGCGGCGGTCGAAAGCCTCTTATCTTACGATGATGATCATTTATGCACTGGCAAGTTTCCTACTCTTTGCCAATGTCGTCTACTATCGTGAATTTACTGACTTTATTACCGTCAATACTTTCCTAGGTGCCGGCAAAGTAGCCAGCGGTTTAGGAGAAAGCGCGGTTCGTCTCTTCCGTCCATACGATGTTTTATATTTGATTGATATCGTGATCCTGCCTCTTCTTTTATGGCGCAAACGCATTAAAGAAGAAGAACGTCCGGTACGCGCTCGGATGGCTTTCGCCATGACTGCTCTTTCGGTCATGATTTTCTCAGGAAATCTTTTCTTAGCAGAAGCCGATCGTCCAGAATTATTGACGCGTACTTTTTCACGCGACTATTTGATCAAATACCTTGGTGTGAATGCTTTTACTGTTTATGACGGTATTCAAACATACAAAACGAACCAAGTCCGTGCGGAAGCAAGTCCGAATGATTTAAAAGAAGTCGAATCTTATGTAAAAGAACATTATGCTGCACCAAACAGTGACTACTACGGTATCGCTAAAGGGCGCAACGTCATCACGATCCATTTAGAAAGTCTGCAGCAATTTGTGATTGACTACAAACTGAAGGATGAGAATGGACAAGAACATGAAGTCACACCGTTCTTGAACAGCATTTTCCATAGCAACAGTACCTTCAGTTTCGATAATTTCTTCCACCAAGTAAAGGCCGGGAAAACTTCCGATGCTGAAACCTTGATGGAAAACTCATTGTTTGGTTTGAATCAAGGATCATTGTTCTCGCAATTAGGCGGGAAGAATACATTCCAAGCAGCTCCAGACATTTTGAAACAAACAGCCGGTTACACAAGTGCGTCTTTCCACGGAAACTCCGGCAGCTTCTGGAACCGTACTGAAACTTACAAAAATCTTGGATACGATTATTTCTTCGATTCCTCTTACTATGATGTGAACGATGAAAACTCATTCCAATATGGCTTGCACGACAAACCGTTCTTCCAGCAATCTGTGAAATATTTGGAACGTCTGCAACAGCCTTTCTATTCGAAATTTATCGCGGTATCTAACCACTATCCATATAGTGAGTTCAAGAACGACGAAGCTGGCTTCCCAATGGCCAACACAAGTGATGAAACTATCAACGGCTATTTCGCGACAGCGAACTATCTAGATAAAGCAGTGGAAGAATTCTTTAACTACCTGAAGGCTTCAGGTTTGTACGACAATTCGATCATCGTTATGTACGGTGACCACTACGGAATCTCGAACTCAAGAAACTCTGACTTAGCACCATTACTTGGCAAATCAAAAGAAACATGGTCAAACTTTGATAATGCTCAAATGCAGCGTGTACCGTATATGGTTCATGTTCCAGGTCAAGACAAAGGCGGAATCAACCACACTTATGGTGGCGAAGTTGACGCATTGCCTACCCTGCTGCATCTTTTAGGTACTGACACAAGCAAATATATTCAATTAGGCCAAGATCTATTATCTAAAGACAATGATCAAATCGTTGCCTTCCGTGATGGTGATTATGTAACGCCAGAATATACCTATTACAGTGGCAGCTTATATAGCAACAGCAATGGCATGCCGATCACTGAACCAAGTGAAACCTTGCAACATCAAGCCGAAACTTGGAAAGAAGCTGTTTCTAAGCAGTTAAGCACCTCGGATAATATCAATAACGGGGATCTGCTTCGTTTCTACTCAGCAAGCGGGTTGAAACCAATCGATGCGTCACAATTCGATTACAAAAATGGGCTTAATAAGATGGAGAAAATCGAGAATAAATTGGGCGATAAATCTACCAGCCTATTCGATCAAAACGGCAAAAAATCTACACAAGAGTTATATAAAACAGAGACCTACAAGCAATATCAAGAACAAGGTCAACAATAAATTTACATCTAACACCTGTCACGAAATTGTGATGGGTGTTTTTTTGTTTGCTCTTATTTCTTCCGATAGAATTCATACTTCTTTCAAATTAGGATTTTATACTTATTATAAGAGGTGGGAATCTATGGAACTTATTTCAACAACACTTTCATCAATCAAACGACATCGAATACAATTCTCGATTTCTTGGGTGATCTGCTTGGTTGCTCTATTTATCTTAACGAGTTTAGGTATGCTAAAACTCGTTTTGCATCAATTAGATTCCTCCAACCAAATTCAATTATTTACCAATAAAGAAGTCACACAGCTGCAGCAATATTTTTCTGATCGACTGTTTATAAGTGCTATTGGTCTTTTCGCTTTGCTGCTCCTATTCTTTGGGGTCAAAATCCATTGGCAGAAAAAAAGTGCTTCTTCTGTGAAACAGTTGATCTACTCAACAGGATTAGAATTGTTTTTAGTTTTATTGTTTGCTTCAACTTGCCTGATTTTATTATTTACACTGTTCGAGCCGATATATGAATCCATCTTACAATCCTTTTATCATCAAGGGTTGAATCAATTTAAAGAATTGCCGAATTTTGTTTTAAGCAATGGTACGAGCGGCATTGCCTACTCGATTCGTTCTTCGTTGTCCTTTGAGCTATCCTCGACAACCTTGCTTGATTTATTTTTTTGCTCTTTACTCAAAGCTGTTTCATATGTAATTTTATGCTTATGTTTGTCAATTCTCTGTTTTCGTTTACTTAATTTCATATCCAGAAGAAAGAATGCTCGTTAAACACGAACATTCTTCTTTTTATTTGTTCTTTCGTTAAACTTATTCTTGAAAGTCGATTGATCCTTCATTATACTTAGAAAGTATTCGGTTTTTACCGATATAATGAACTTATTTCTAAGGAGCGTTTATTTATAATGGAGAAATTCTTTAAATTGAAGGAACAAGGTACCAACATTTCCACTGAAGTAATGGCAGGAATTACAACATTCTTTGCAATGAGCTATATTTTATTCGTTAATCCAACTATTTTGTCAGCTTCAGGGATGCCCTTTCAAGCGGTTTTCTTAGCAACGATCATCGCCTCTGTCATCGGGACACTAGTCATGGGATTATTCGCCAACGTTCCTTATGCGCAAGCACCTGGGATGGGATTGAATGCCTTCTTCACTTATACTGTTGTATTTGGTTTAGGTTATTCTTGGCAGCAAGCTTTAGCAATGGTCTTCATTTGCGGAATTATCAATATCTTGATTACTGTTACAAAAATTCGTAAATTGATCATTCACGCAATTCCAGAAAGTA
Organism: Enterococcus malodoratus; assembly: GCF_027659535.1. Taxonomy (NCBI): domain Bacteria; kingdom Bacillati; phylum Bacillota; class Bacilli; order Lactobacillales; family Enterococcaceae; genus Enterococcus; species Enterococcus malodoratus. The sequence goes on from NZ_JAQDPG010000009.1 coordinate 52,787, forward strand.
TGCAGCATGCAATCGGCGGCGGGATCGGAATCTTCGTTGCCTATGTTGGGATCAAGAATGCTGGATTACTATCTTTCAGCGCGGATTCATCTGCGATCACCAGCAGTGTTGTCGAAGGCGGCAAAGCAACCAATGTCTCCATCAACAGCGGAATTGTTCCGGCATTAGCTAATTTCAATAATGCCCCAATCCTGTTAGCCATCATTGGTTTAGTTATTACAACTATTTTAGTTGTTAAGAATGTTCGCGGTGCGATCTTGATCGGTATCGTCGTTACCACATTATTAGGTATTCCTATGGGTGTCGTCCAACTTGGCGCAATTGATTGGCATGCTAATTCATTAGGCAGCTCGATTCAAGAACTTGGTACAACATTCGGCGCTGCTTTCGGTTCTGAAGGAATGGGCTCGCTATTCTCTGACTCTTCAAAATTACCGCAGGTCTTAATGACTATCTTGGCTTTCAGCTTATCTGATACCTTCGATACGATCGGAACCTTCATTGGTACTGGCCGCAGAACAGGCATCTTCTCTAAAGAAGATGAAAATGCTCTAGATAATGATTCTCGTGGATTTAAAACAAAAATGGACAAGGCATTATTCGCAGATGCGATCGCTACTTCGATCGGTGCGATTTTTGGAACTTCTAATACTACGACATATGTGGAATCAGCTGCCGGCATCGGGGCTGGCGGTCGAACTGGATTGACTTCTGTTGTCGTAGCGATTTTATTCGCATTAAGCAGTCTATTCTCACCACTAATCGCTGTTGTCCCTGCACAAGCTACTGCACCTGCATTGATCTTAGTCGGTGTTATGATGTTAGCCTCTTTTGCGGATATCAACTGGTTAGATTTAGAAGAAGCAGTCCCTGCATTCTTTGCTAGTGTCTTTATGGGACTATGCTACAGTATCTCTTACGGGATTGCAGCTGGCTTCATCTTCTATACAATTGTTAAAGTTATCAAAGGAAAAACCAAAGACGTTTCACCAATTCTTTGGATCGTTGATATTCTATTCATTTTGAACTTTATCATCTTAGCTATTCTGTAATTTATTCAAAACAAAGAAGCGTAAAACCGTCATGGTTTTACGCTTCTTTATTTTCTTCTGGCTCGATTACTTCAGGTTTGTCGGGAAACCTGACAGTAAAAGTTGTTCCCTTTTCTAATTCACTCGCGACTTCGATCGTCCCGTGATGCAAACGCACCAATTCTTCTACGATCGACAGCCCTAAACCTGACTCGCCATATTTTGTATTCTTTCGTGATGAATCAGCTTTGTAATAGCGATCCCAAATATTCTTTACTTGATCCTCTGACATACCAATCCCCGTATCAGAGATCGTGATCTCTGTAGCCTGTTCAAGCTTATTGATGGCAACAGTAATCGTTCCATCTTTAGTAAATTGGATCGCATTTTGAATCAAGTTCACCATGACTTGAACAAAACGATCATAATCGGCATATACATTGATCGGTTCATTTGTCTGCAGGACTAACTGATCCCCCGAAGCTTCTGCTTTTGCCTCTAATTGTGATAACAATGTTGAAACAGTCTCAGTTGCATTGAATTCTTGTAAAACGATACTAATCTGATTGGTTCGAATTTTTTCATAATCCAAATTCTCATTAACTAAACGGATCAAACGCGATGTCTCATTTTGCATGAGCTTAATCGCCTTTTCCTTTTGACTTTCCGGAATCGCATTGTATTGTAATCCTTCTAACAATCCATTGATCGTCGTTAGTGGCGTACGCATCTCATGGGAGGCATCTGCCATAAACTGTTTTCGTCGTTCTTCTTGTCGTTCGATTTCCTCATGAGACTCTTTTAGCGAAACGGTCATTCGATTGAAATCATCCGCCAGATCATCAAACTCATCGCGATTACGATTTGGTACGACAACGTCAAAATTCCCTGTCGCAACTTCCTTAGTAGCCGAACGCATTCGATTGATTCGCTTCACCTGCTGCGTAGCAAAGAAATAGCTGACGATGATCGCGATGATCGAAGCGATGATAAAGGCCTTAAATAAATCGGTCACGATCGAATTGACACTGGTTTCTACATTCATCGCTGGTTGACTGACCAGTAAGACACCAAAGAAAACACCATCCGTGAAAAAAGGAACCATCGCGTAAGAAGTCGTTTGATTCTGCCCCATCACATTTTTTGAACTAGTCTCTTTTTGCTGCTGCCCCGCCTTCAGCGACTTCCATTGGGCATCACTGACCAAATGTTGATTTACTTTCCCTGAATGCTCTGGATATTGCACGCTTCTATCTTTATCAATGAAAACAAACGAGACATCCTGCTGATTCAAGCTCGACTCAGTCACTCCGATAGCAAACTGAAAAATTTCATTGCTCGACATGCCTTCAAACCGAATATCTCTGCTCAAAGAGATATTATTCTTCTCCATTGACTGCGCATAGCCGAGCAGCTCTTTGTAGTTATTATCCTCAAGTGTCTTGCGTGTAAATTGCGTAAAAGACAATCCCAGCGTCAGTAAAATCAGCAAAATCAAGCCGCCAAACGCCAATAATTGTTGATACAGGTATTTCATCGACCGACCTCGGTGTCGTCAAACTTGTAGCCTACGCCCCAAACAGTTTGGATAACTTGTGCACCGACTTTCTCGATTTTTTGACGCAGCTTTTTAATGTGGGCATCTACTGTTCGTTCATCACCGAAATATTGATAGTCCCAAACTAATTCTAATAGTTGTTCACGCGTAAATACTTGGCGCGGTTTTTTCGCCATAGTGTACAATAAATCAAACTCTTTTGGCGTTAAGCCTTCAATCGGCTTGCTATCCAAATAAGCTTCTCGTGTCTTCAAATTCATCTTGAAATGCTCAGTTTGAATATCAAAGTTTTCGCTGCTGGTTTCCGCTTCTTTTTGCGGTTCAGAAACTAACTCGCTGCGACGATGCAACGCCTTGATCCGTGCAATCAAGGTTAGCGGTGAAAATGGTTTTGTTACATAGTCGTCTGCACCCATTTCCAACCCGATCACTTGATCACTTTCAGAATCTCTTGCTGTCAGCATAATGATCGGTACAGTTCTTGAAACCTTTCGAATCTCACGACCAACTTCCATCCCATCCATGCTAGGCAGATTCAAATCAAGCGTGATCATATCCCATTTATCGGGCTCCGCTTTAAAGGCATCTAAGCCTTCTTTTCCATCGTATTTAAATTCCGCCTCCCAGCCTTCATTCAAAAAAAACATCTGCATCATTTCAGAAACGGATTCGTTGTCTTCAATCATTAAAATATTCATACTTTAACCCCCTGGTATCATCTGATTCTCATTCTAAGTATACTCTATTTCATTTTTTTCAACCATTACCTTACCCGTATCTTCACTAACAATTTGTTTTTTCTTCAATTTTTCTTACTCAGAGTGACAAATTCTTCATTATTCATTTACTTCTTTGCTTTTTTTATAACGTAATGTTATACTTTTTTCTGCAGCAAATTATTTATCAAGGGGCTGTTACGGATTCGACAGGCATGGTTCGAGCCTGAATTGCGCTTCGTAGGTTACGTCTACGTAAAAACGTTACAGTTAATATAACTGCTAAAAACAACAATAACACTTACGCTTTAGCTGCCTAAAAACAGTTAGCGTAGATCCTCTTGGTATCGCCCATGTGCTCAAGTAAGGGTCTCAAAATTAGTGGGATACGTTTTAACTTTCCGTCTGTAAGTTAAAAAAGAGATTATCAGACTAGCAAAATCAGAGGCCTGTCGTTCGGCAGCTGATCACGCGAAACCTTAAATTGAGTCGACTATGAGCGTAGATTTTTGGGTAATCGGAGTGTTTGGACAGGGGTTCGATTCCCCTCAGCTCCATTACAGCAACACAAACAAAAAGCCAAAACGTTGTTCTCACAGCGTTTTGGCTTTTTGTTTTAAGTTATACTTTCTATTAATCCAAGGCTTCCTGCTCTTGATCAACAAAGACAAATTTTAAACTATCAGGGTAGACGTAAACGATCAGGCGCTCTTTGCGGATGTCGGTTGTTGGGTAGACTTGTTCCGTAGTGACATTATCAGAATATAATTCCTTTAGTACAATTTCCAAGCCAGCGTTAATAAACGGATTCAGCATTCAACTCGCTCCCTTTCAGTAGCCCTCCCCTCCATTATACGGATTAATTCCAATAGATAGATTCTTTTTTCAAAATTCGTTCATTTTATTAACAAAACGGACTATCATTTTTTATAAATACTAAATTGAAAAAGAAGCCTTCTGCACAAAACAGAAAGCTTCCTTTTTAATGTCTATCGGAAAGGATTATAGAAACGGCCGCCATTGACGACTAATAAGCAAATTCCTGCTGAACACAAAATAATTACCACTAATAAAGCAATGTAGTCATTTCGTTTTAATGGTTTAGCAAGCAGCCAGGTTCGACTCTTTTTCTTACCAAAACGCCGCAGCTCCATTGCTGAAGAGATCGTCTCGATCCGTTCTAAGCTGGAAAAAATCAAGGGGATCGCAATCGTTAGATTTCCTCGCACGCGCTTCATTAATGAGGCCTTCTTAGACAGTTCGGTTCCCCGAGCTTGCTGTGCTTTGGAAATCGTCCGAAAATCTTCTTGAATGTCTGGAATGTAGCGCAGCGCCAACGAGAAGGCATAAGCGATCTTATAAGACCCGCCAACTCGATGGATGCTTGATGCCAGCTCACTTGGATTTGTAGTCAAAATGAAAATCAATCCAGGTGGGATCGTTACAAAATATTTGATCAGCAAGTTGAATTCATAAAAAAGCTGTTCCTGTGTAATCGTATATCGGCCAATTCCTTCAAAGATCACGTGACGTGTACCATAGATCGTAACACCATATTCAGGTGCAAATAAATAGACGGTCAATAGATTCAAAATTGAGAAGAATGCAATAAACTTCACCACAAACGAAATCTCGTGATAACTGATTTGCGCTGTGCGGAAAAGAATAATTGAAAAGACCGCCAATCCTAGCAAGAAACGCGTATCATAAGAAATCATTCCCACAACCGAAATTAATAAAAAGCATAGCAGCTTGGTAAATCCGCTAAGTTGGTGAATCACGGTTTTTTTCGGCAGATAACCGATTAAATTAGAGCCCTCCATAAGGTGCCTCCTCATGTTGGATAAATGCCGACACAAAGCCAGTAGCATCCGTTAAATGATTATTTTTAGCCAATCGATACAGACTCGTTTCACGCAGACTCGCTGACGCAACTAAATCAGCTGTAGACAAGACCGTTGCCGGTGCTTCATCCGCAATGATTTTTCCTTCTTTTAAAACTAGCGTCCGGCGTGTATGTTCTAGCATCAAATGCATATCATGGGTGATCATTAAGATCGTAATCCCGCGCTGATTCAGCTTACGCAAAAACAGCATCATTTCATTGTAATGATAATAGTCTTGTCCAGCAGTCGGCTCATCCAGAATCAGCAGCTCTGGTTCAAGTACCAATATTGCCGCAATCGCTACTCGCCGTTTTTGTCCATGACTCAACGCCGAAATCGGCCAATTACGAAATTCATAAAGACCACAGACCTTCAGGGTTTCAAATACTTTCTCTTGGATCACTGCGGGATCAACACCCCGGTTTTCCAAACCTAAAGCAACCTCTTCAAAAATCATATTCTTAGACAGCATTTGATTGCTGTTTTGTAAAACGTAACCGATTTTATCTGCTCGTTCTTTAATACTTTCATTCGCAATCGATTGGTTTTTCCAAAGCAGATCCCCCGTTTGTAATGGATAGAATCCCGTGATCAGATTAGACAATGTTGATTTGCCGGCACCATTATGCCCAACCAAGCTGACCATCTCGCCTTCATAAAGAGTAAGATCAATATCCTTAATGACCAGTTCATTTCCAAAACCAAATGAAAGATTACTCAACGTTAATAGCGGCTGCTCCTTTTCAGGAATCGGCTTGAACGCTCCTCGCGACTTCGCTAAAGCAGCGGAAATTTCCGGCGAAACCAATTGATCCACCTGTGTCAAATCGGAAAAATCTAACAGTGAGATCCCTGCCCGTTTTAAAGCGCTGATGTAAAGAGGTTCGCGAATCCCATACTCAGCCAGCAAGTCACTTTGCAGTAACTTGGTAGGTGTCATATCAGCAATGATCGCTCCTTCATTCATCAAGATGACGCGATCAATGGGAGCGGCCAGCACCTCCTCCAAGCGATGTTCAATGATAATTGTTGTAAATTTTTGCGACTGATACAATTGGTCGATCATTTGGATTGCCTCATAACCTGTCTGGGGATCAAGATTGGCCAATGGTTCATCGAACAGTAAGATCGGTGTTTCATCAATCAAAACGCCAGCCATCGTCACCCGTTGCTTTTGTCCGCCAGAAAGATCCTGCGGACGTTTTTCTAATTGTGCCGATAAATTCGTCTTTTCCGACCAGTAATTTACTGCTGCTCGCATCTCCGCCTGTTCTACCATCTCATTTTCCAATGAAAAGGCGATGTCTTCTGCCACTGTCAAGCCGACGAATTGACTATCTGTGTCCTGCAGCACCGTACCAACATCTAGTGAAAGATCATAAATCGAAGATTCACTAAAAACCTTACCGTTGATGGTCAGATCCCCGGTAAAGCTTCCTTGCTCGTTTTGCGGAATGATCCCATTCAGGCACTTTCCTAGTGTTGATTTACCTGAACCGCTGGGACCCATGATCAAAATCTTCTCTCCCTGATTGATGGACAGATTAATATTCTTCAATGTGGGTTCGGCTTGGCTATCATATTGAAATGTAAAATCATGAAACTCGATCATTTTATATCCTCACGTTCTAAGCTTCTTTATTCAAACTGCCTTTTTTCGTTTTTGTTTGCGCATAAGCTTTTAGCAAAATAAATCCAATGACTCCCGTTACAATTGAATTCGTAATTCCAGCAACAACACCTTGAGTAAAGACTTTGCTAGGGGCCTCTGCATAGATCAGAATATCCCCGATCGGTGCGATGATCACCCATGTCACTAAATTAGCGATCGTTTCTCCCACTAAGAAGGTCACTGTTTCCTTTTTACCAAAGATACCTTGCTCGATTGGGATACGTTTTGCTAATAATCCGAAGAAAACACCTAAAATTCCAGAAGCAATGATCCATGACCACCAAGCGCCATAAGTCGTTAAATCTCCAAGCGCATGACCGATGAAACCAGCGAGACCTGCAACAATCGGTCCATAGACAACGCCTAACAGCGCTAGAAATGGATAGGCTGTCGCAATATCAGTATTCGGAATTCCTGTGGGGATAGTGACAAATCGTTTTAGAATGAAAAAGACCGCTGCACCGATCCCAATTGCTACAATGTGTTTTACCGTAAATTTTTTACTCATACTTACTACTCCTTTTTCATTTTTTGATGTACTTGTACCATTCAATAAACCTTCAATAAGTGCTCTAACTCTAAATTTTCGTCAGTTCAATCGTCCAATCATTGCCAGTTCCGATTTTATAGACGGACGAGAATGAATCTAAATTGATACCCAAACCAACATTTAGCAATGAATTGATATAAAGAACTGCCTCTTTCGGCAGTACTTGAGCAAATGAACGTCCGAAGACAACTTCGTCTTGATATCGAACCACACCTTGATAGTATATTTTTACTAGCAGGCTTTGTCCATATTCAATCTGCCAATTTTTGAAAAAGTCCACCGGAATGTTCGTCCACAATGATCCAAAACGGATATCTGTGATATCAATGGTCCCGGTAATCTTATTTTCATGTTGACTTGGGGCAATTAATGGGAATGTGACTAATTCACTCGTTGGAATAACTGAACCTAATTCAGCGAAGGCAACTTTCCCACTGGCTAAACGCGCACCATTATAAACATACACATCTCGTCCATGAAATGTGTGGCTCTCTGATGATCCTGGCAAACGTTGGGTTTCTTCATCAATTTGACGGACTTCTTTGATGCCTACATATTGTGCCAAGTACGTTAATGTGCCATTGTCTGGTGTAATTACATATTGACCATCTTTTAATTCTGCCACCACACTGCGGCGTGTCGAACCGACCCCAGGATCAACGACCGAAACAAAAACTGTGCCTGCCGGCCAATAAGTAACCGCCTGTAATAATCGATAACTTGCATCGTGGATGTTATAAGGTTCAATTTCATGGGTTAAATTATTGATATTTAATGTTGGTTCGACTTGGTAAGCCACCCCATACATTGCGTTAACTGCTCCATCTTGTAAACCAAAATCCGTTTGAACTACTAAAAATCCTGCCATAAATCTTCCACCTTCCAATTGTTCTTTGAGCTAGTCCTGTAAGCTGCATTGTGCATTAGAGTCGTCACTCTTACTCATGAGCAAACAAAAAATGCCCTTAGCAAAAAAATTGCTAAGGGCATTGGACATGCGTTACCACCTTTAAATGTAAAATCCTCACAGATTTCACCTCAATCAGTACCCAAAAAAACTTTTTTTGGAGACCGTGCCTTGTTAACGGGGGCATCCGTATTTCCTTAAACCTTCGGGAAATCCGCTCAAAAGCCATTTTCAAGTAATTGATTCGCATTCCCTCACACCAAACAGGAACTCTCTTTAGCAAAAATGATTACTTTACTTTCTTTTTCATCGCGTTTTATTGATTGCTAATAAAATAGCAAAGAAAGTTTCACTTGTCAATGAAAAACAGAAAAACAGTCACTCCATTAAACATAAAAAACTGTACACTGATCAAAATGAATTTGCTAATCTTTCCAAATTTTTCATTCTTCTGATAAACTATCTTTCAAGAAACGAGGGATAAAAATGAACAACGAAATAAGCTTATTTTTTCATCATATTGGTAAACCCGTACCTCTAGAACAAATCAAAGATCATCCGGATACCAAATACAGCCCGCTTTTTGATATGTATTCTTTAGATATGAAAAATGATCTGTCATTGCCTATTGAGCTCCACGCTTTTGGTCCTGCGTCTAGTCTTGATCCGTTGATCCAAAAAGAACCTCATGTGGCGTTCAAAGTCAATAATATCGACAAAGCATTGATTGACAAAAAGATTTTGATGCCTTTGTATCAGCCCTTTGCTGATTATCGCTGTGCCATGATTTTAGTCAACGAACAGCCTATCGAACTGATTGAAACGACTCTCTCAGAAAGCGAGATTTGGGGTGATGGCATTTACAAAGACAGTATTCTTTATAACTAATTATTTTAATACTCAGGAGATGTCTTAATGGATACTTTAATGTTGGTTTTGGCTTGCTTGGGAAATTGGCTGCTTTTTTCGTTTCCGCTTTTTCAAGGTTGTTTGGAAATGAAGGAGCAAGCAAATACGATTGAGATTCTGATCGAGGAAAACGCAGAGTATAAGAAAATCTCCCCCTGGTACTGGCTGCTGCCATTCCGAAAACTCTCTCTAGAAAAAAAGCGTGCTTTGACAATTATGCGCAATGCCAGTTTAAATCAACAGCAAATGAAACAGATGCTGCTCTTTTTTGATCGGGCAACTGCTTGGCTTTTTGTCTCACTAGCCGGACTGCTAGGTGGTATTGCTGCTACGAATACACTCCTTGAAAAGCTTTTTCCTCACGAACCCATCTGGGTATTATGTATAGTAATCATGATTATCATAGGAATAAGTGCCTTCAATGTCTTCTATCGTTTAAGTAAAAAAAGAGAACAACGTCTAATCACTAAAATATTCATGGGCAAATAAAGCGGCTGAATTAACTGATCGCTTTATTTACCCATGTTATGAATGTTCTTCACTAATAAAGAATTCCGATTTTATCCTTGCCCATAGTACGCCTGTGCTCCATGTTTACGATAGTAATGCTTATCCAACAAATATTGTGGAATCTCACAAATGTTTGGATTGATCTGCTCATTTTCCTTCGCCATCAGACAGATTTCATCTAAGATCAAACTATTTTCTACTGCCTTCATAGGCGTATCTCCCCAAGTAAAGGGACCGTGACCATAAACTAAGACACCTGGAACTTCGTTGGCGTTTAAATTTTTTTCTCGAAATGTCTCAACAATTACATGCCCCGTGTTCACTTCATAAGCCTCTTTAACTTCTTTCTCAGTCAGCTGACGTGTACATGGAATTTTACCGTAGAATGCATCGGCATGGGTTGTTCCGTAAGCCGGCAAATCACGACCTGCCTGCGCCCACATCACTGAGTTGGTTGAATGCGTGTGAACAATGGCAGAAACATGATCAAAAGCTTGGTAAAGCACCACGTGTGTTGGCAAATCTGAGGAAGGATTCAGACTATCTTCAGCGAGGACCTGTCCTGCTAAATCCGTCACCACCATTTGATCCGCTTGCATTTTATCGTATTTTATACCGCTTGGCTTGATTACGATTACACCCAGCTCACGATTGATCTCACTGACATTGCCCCACGTCAATTTAACTAAACCGTATTGAGGCAGCTCCAAATTCGCTTCAAAAACTCGCTGTTTCATTGCTGCAATTATTTCTTCACGCGACATCATAACCCGCCTCCTTCAATTTTGGATAAAGATATTTTTTGGCCTGCTGGATTTCAAATTGAAAATCTTGACTCTGTTCACTCCACATTTCAATCAAAAAGGTGCCGTCGTAATCCAGTCGTTTTAAATTCTTCAACAATCCCAGGAAATCAACACACCCAGCACCAAAAGGAACATCGCGAAACTGACCAGAAAATTCTTCTGTTACTGGATAGGTATCCTTTAAATGGATCGAAGTGATACAATCGATTCCTTTTTCTAATTCTCGGGCGGGATCATTCTCTGGCCAGGCGGAAAGATTGCCTAAATCTGGATAAACTTGGAGATAAGGCGAATGAATCTGTTCTTTAATCTCCAAAAATTTTGAAATCGAGTTCATAAACGGATCATCCATGATCTCAACAGATAAGATCACCCCATATTTCGATGCCTCTTTTACACTCTCCTTCATCCCTTCAATGAAGTCTTCCCTAGAACTCATTGACTTTTTTTCATAATAGACATCGTAGCCTGCTACCTGAATCACTTTGATACTCAGTTTATGAGCTAATTGAATGGCTTTCTTCATGATTTCTTTCGCTATTTTTTGTTTTTGGGGATCGGAAGAACCAAAGGGAAAACGCCGATGCCCACTGAGACAGATAGAATTAATTCGTACACCTGTCTCAAACATCTCACTTCTTAATTGAAAAATTTTTTCTTCAGACCAATCCAAACGGGCCAACCGTTCATCGGTCTCATCGATCGACATTTCAATAAAATCAAAGCCCATCTCTTTGACTAAAGAAAAACGTTCTTTCCATGTAATATTTTTGGGTAATGCTTTTTCATAAATTCCGACTTGCGCCATGTTATTGCCCCCAAATACGAATAATCTCATTCTTGAAGTCTTGCGCAGCTTCAACTGGGTCCGCAGCAGCTGTAATTCCTCGACCAGTAATAAACGTGTATACATCAATACCTTCAAACAATTTCAAGGTGTCCACACTCAAGCCGCCGGTAACTGAAACATTGAAGCCCATTTCAATCAGCTTTTTAACTTTTAATAAGTCCTTCTCGCCCCATGTTTCACCAGCAATCAACGCATCGCGGCTTTGGTGATAAATCGCCTGTTTGATTCCTATTTCACGCCAAGCTGCAGCCTGTTCAAATGTCCAATCTCCATATAACTCTACTTGCAATTCTTCCACTTCTTTTTTAGCTGCTTCCATCGTGGGGATCGTCGCACAGCAGATGACCGTCATATAGTCTGCACCAGCCTCAGCAACATTTTTTGCCACTGTTCCACCAGCATCGGCACATTTTGTATCCGCCACTAATGTTTTTTCTGGAAACATCCCGCGAATACAGCGAATCGCCTTTTGACCTTCCTGCAAACACAGAATCGTCCCTACTTCAATAATATCCACCACAGCACCAACCTTAAAAACATCAGCTAACGCATGCTCTAAGTCATTATGGTCTAATGCAATTTGTAAGTTCGGTCTACTCATTTTGAATTCCTCTTTTACTTAGTTTTTTGATATAATGCTGATTCCGCGAATTTTTCGCCGATTTCCTTGGCCGACATTACGTTTTTGATCCCAATTACAGTCACGCCTTTTTTCTCTGCCTGCGTAAACATATTTAGAAAATTGACCGGCGTAAAAACAACATCATATTGAGTAGCCGAACTTTTCCCTTCTGAAATCGCACAATGGTGAATTTTGGTAATTGGCACGCTTAATTCCTTCATCGCTTTTTCTACACTTCTCATCATCATTAAGCTTGTTCCTGATCCATTCGCACAAGATACTAAAATTCTCATTATTATTTCCTCCTGCTTTTTATATTTTTCGATAAATTTTTGATTCTATTTAAAAACATTCACAGTCCATAAAGAAGTAATTACTTAATTTTGTTCCTGATATTTTTCTGCGTACTGTTCATAATCATCAACGATCATGAAGTAGCCATCTGGATTTTTACGGTATTGTAGCTGTGGAATGACCAATAGTCCGATAACCACAACAGCAATTCCCACATAACCTAGGACCTTCATAATGACTGCAAATATTGGCCACGCTGTCGCCCAGTCGAACATACCGATGTAGCCGCCATATTTGGACATTCCAATCCAAGTCGCGAATAATGCTGATCCGCCGACCTGAATGATCCCCGAAAGAAACGGAAATAGACAGGCGGCTTTGAACCCGCCGCGGTTATTCGCAAAGACAGCAATTACCGCATTGTCAAAGAATAATGGAATGAATCCAGCAATTACGATCGTTGGGGATTTTAACAAAATCAACAGGCCGATCATCAAGAACTGACCTAAAGCACCAAACAGGAAACCGATCGTTACAGCATTTGGCGAACCAAATCCAAACGTAGCAGCAACGTCAATTCCAGGTACTGCGCCAGGCAAGATCGTGTTTGAAATTCCTTGGAATGACTGGGTCAATTCGTCTACGAAAGTCCGAACGCCTAGTTGTAAAATTGCTAAGTAGACAGCAAAGTTTAACGATGTCGTCATAATGTAGAATAGGAAACTTTGGCCTTCCTGCATAAATTCCGCTTGGATCAAGTAATCCTTACCTAGCACCAATAGAATGATTCCGAAGAAGAACAACATCAATAAAGAAGTAGCAACCATATTTTCATTAAAAATCGACAAGAAGCCTGGCAGTTCAATATCTTCTAGCTTTTTATCCATTTTTTCTGACTTGTGTTTCTTCTCATCGCGTTTTCGCATCCATTCGGCTAATTTCGCGAAAATGAAAATCCCAAACATTTGCTGATGCGCTACTGCAAAACCAGCACCTTCTGTTAATTCCTGCGTAATTCCCACCGTTAAGTTCGAAGCAACTGCCCAATAACAGCCTAAAATTAACCCCATGAAAATTAGTACCTGAATTCGACCTAAATCAGGGAAACAGAACAATAGAATCCAAAAAGCCGTCGCAGATTGTTGAATCTGTACATTCCCTGTTGTGAACACTGAACGTAATTTCGTGTATTTTTGGAAACGAACCAATAAAATATTCATCACAAAAGCGATCAATAGTAAGATCATGACATCGCCAAACGTCCGCCCAAAGGTTTCCATCAATCCAGCATCCACCGCATTTTGTCCAAAGTACGGATCAGTAACCATTGCATTCAAGTTGAACCGTTCTTTCAATCCCACTAAAATAGGGCGAAAATTATTTACTAATCCACCTGAACCCACAGTTAAAATAAAGTAGCCGACAGTTGCCTTTAAAAATCCAGCGACACACTCATAAAGCGGCCGTTTCAATAGGATGTATCCTAGCAATACGATAAACCCGATCAGATAAGCCGGCTGCGTCAAAATATTCGTTGCAAAATATGTCCAAATACTTAACAAAAAATCACCCATTACTTTTTCCTCCTATAAGTCGTACTTTTGCATCACAGCTTGATAATCCTCGATCGACTTCGTAGCGACCAGATCTTCTACCAATCCATCCGTCATCAATAATTCAGACAAGTTTTGAATATTTTCCATATGTGCCTCTGCATCTTTAGCCGCTAAGGTGAAAAACAAAACAGCGGATTTTTCCTCCTCTTCACTTTCAAATTGAATCGGTTGTTTCATTTTAGTAAATGAGATAGCCGTTCCAAAAACCCCTTTGCTGTCTTCTGAAGAATGGGGCATTGCCACTTGAGGGACAATTACGATATAGGGACCATGTTCCTCCACACAGCGAATAATTTCTGCTGCGTAAGTCTCATCAACAAGATTCTTATTAATCAACAATTGGCAGCTTTCAAAAATCGCCTCCCGCCAATCGGTAATTTCTTTTGAAGAATAGTTGATTAACTCATTATCAAAAAAATAGTTAAGCATGTTGCTGCTCCTTTCTTCTATAAGAATGATGGAAATGGGGTATCGTTCTCTACTGAAAATGCATCCTCAAAACCGCGATAGAAATTAAACTCAAGATCATCTTTGTTTGTCGGATAAGTAAACTTCCCGCCAACTTGCCAAATATAAGGTTTAAACTCATACTTCAAGCGATCCTTTTTGAATTTCCAAATTTCAGTGATTTCCTTTGGATCTGCCATAAAGTTCGCCCAGATATCATAATGGACCGGGATCACTACCTTCGCGTTCAGCGACTCTGCCATCCGCAACATATCAACAGAAGTAACCTTATCTGTGATTCCTCGCGGGTTTTCCCCATAGGCTCCTAGACAAACATCAATTTTGTGCTCATTGCCATGTTTAGCAAACATATTGGAATAATGTGAATCGCCAGCATGATAAAGACTGCCGCCAGTTGTTTCAAATAAATAGTTCACCGCGATTTGATCCATGTCTTGTGGTAATTTATCTTTTAATGCTACTTCTGGATCCTCACAAGTTACTAAAGCTGTTCGGTCGAAGGCTTCTAAAGCAACCACGTTGATGTCCTTAATTTTGACTTCATCACCCGGTTTCACGACAATCGTCTTTTCTTCAGGAATCCCCCATTTAAGCCATGTATTGACCACTTCTTTTGGTCCCACAAATTTTGCCTCTGGACAATTTTGGTGAACCGCCGCCGCCGTGTTGATATCTAAGTGATCTGAATGAATATGTGTCACCACTAAAGCATCAACATTTTTTACTTCGAAAGGATCGATCACAAATGGTTGCGTTCTTAAATTAGGCTGCATTTTTTGTACCCCGCTCATGCGCATCATTTGATGGCCTTTTTTCATCATGCCGTTTCCATGAGTCCGTTTGCCAGTTCCGCACCATAAATCACATAAAATATTGGTTCCTTCATAACTTTTCAGCCAAATGCCTGTACAGCCTAACCACCACATCGCGAAGGTTCCTTCCTTAACATCTTCAGATTCAATCTCTTCATTCAAATACGTCCCCCATTCAGGGAATGTATCTAATACCCAGCTTTCCTTCGTTACTTCATTGACGCTTTTACTCATTATAATTGCTCCTCACATATATTTGATATGACTTACAATTAAATCTTAAAGCGTATTCAAGGTTATGAAAACCCTTTTATATGACTTTCTATTGTTTATATGATTTTCTATCCAATTTTAATGATTTTCTTAGTATAATGTAAGCGGTTAAGGAATTTTAAACGAACATCTAGTTATGTAAAATCATTTAATTGAACAGATTGTCATTTAGGAGGTATAACAATGAAGAACTCACTCATTAATATTGATAAACGTCAAAAGGATATTTTGGACTTACTGCAACAAGAGGAACAAATGACGACCCTCGAGTTGGCAGAGTCGTTAGGGGTATCCATCAGTACGGTACGGAGAGATTTAAATTTATTAGAGGAAAAAAATGATATCATTCGGAATTACGGTTATTGTTCCTATAACTATGATAACAAAACTGACTTCGACCAATCGGGACCTGAAAGAATTAAACAAGCGATCGCCAGAGAGGCCAGTAAATACGTCAGTGATTATGACACAGTATTCATTAACTCAAGTTCGACCGCTTTAAAAACACTGGATTTTATCAATTCCAATCACCTGACGATCGTCACAAACAATGTAAAGGTCAACTACTCCCCTCACAAGGATAACTGCAACTATATTTTGACTGGAGGAGAGATGCGTTTTCCGAAAGAAGCACTCGTTGGAGATATTGCATTGAATACGATCTCCTCTATGAATGCAGATGTTTGTGTGATCGGCTGCAGCGGAGTTAGTGTTGAAAATGGCGTTACGACTAAAATTTTGAATGAGTCGACAATTAACGAGATGATGATCAATAAAACGCTCAAGTGTAAAATTCTAGTTGCTGATCACCGAAAAATTGGCTTGACTTCGAAATTTAAAATAGCAGATATCTCTGTTTTCGATTACCTGATTACCGATCAATTTTGCTCAGACAAGGTTCTTAACGAAATCAAAAATGCCGGGGTGAAAGTCATCCAAATTGATTAAAAAAAGTGAGAACCTGATTCCAACATAGAATCGGGTTCTCACTTCTTTGCTTTCAGCTTGATTGTCTCTGATTAATTATTCTGCCATACTTTTATATATTCTCTTGCTATTTGTGTAACCAAATCAAAATCTTCGTTTGCTACACCCTTGAATAAATTTCCGCCTACACCTGCGGCAATGGCGCCTGCCTGTTTCCATTCTGTCAAATTATCTAAGTTGATCCCGCCAGTTGGCATAATATTAACTTGCGGCAATGGCGCTTTCGCAGCTTTGATCATTTGCGGTGTAAAATTATTGGCAGGGAACAATTTAACGATATCAGCGCCGCTTTTCATCGCCTGCTGCATTTCTGTAATTGTCATACATCCTGGTATATAAGGAACCTGATATAAATTACAAAGTTCTGCCGTCTTTTGATCAAAACAGGGACTGACAATGAACTCTGACCCAGCCATTATTGCCAAACGGGCCGTGACTGAATCCAATACTGTCCCAGCACCGATGATCACACTAGAATCCTGCTCATATTCTTCTCTTAAATCAGCAATCACTTGGTCTGCATTGGGTACAGAAAAGGTCACTTCAATGCCTTTGATCCCGCCGGCAATCACAGCCTTTGATGCCTCATACGCATGTTTATTAGATTTTTCTCTAACAACGGCAACTATTCCAGCATTTTCTAATTGAATTAATGTATCGATTTTCTTCATCCTTTTTTACCTACTCCACATTTACGTGCTCATGAAGAGCATCTTCATTTGATGTTTGATCTCGTTGCGCAAGTTTCAAAGTTAGCGCATCTAAGGTAATATGCACTGTTTGATCAAATAAGCTTGATAACAGTTGTACGGATTTTATTCCTGCTCCGGTTTTAGTTGCACCCGGCACAACAATTACTTGATCCGCCAATTTAGCCAACGGTGATTGTTTATCACTAGTCAATGCGATAATATCCAGACCAAGTTTTTTTGCCGCCTCAGTGTCAGCAACAATCCCTTTCGTCGTTCCCGAACCGGAAATCGCGACCCATGTATCACCCTTTTGGATTGAAGGAGTGATTGTTTCCCCCATAACATAATCAGTGTAACCAATGTGCATCAAACGCATCGCAAATCCCTTCGCTTGAAACCCGCTGCGGCCCGCACCAATCACAAAGATCCGTTTATCTTTTTGGAACAGAGGCAGAGCTTGATCTAGTTCTTGTTCATCTACTAGCTCCATTACTTGATTAATTTCTTGCATAATCGTTTCGATTGTTTTCATTTGTGTACAGCCCCCATAAATTCATTTACTGCCTGTAAAGGATTTTCTGCTTTCGCAATTTTTGATCCTACGATGACCACTTCAATAATTCCTTGTTCTGCCAAAAGCTGCGCCTGTCTCAGATCGATCCCGCCCGCAATCGCTAAACGTTTAATTTCGGGATATTTTTGGCGAAAAGATTCCACACTTGCAGCCGCATCAAAATGATCTTTGCGATCTACAGAATGATGCAACGCATAGATCGCATCCGGGAATAGCTTGATCTGCTCAATTTTTTCATCCGAGACTTCCAGAAGATCAATCATCATTGTTTTGTTTTCTTTTTGTGCGACATCATAGCAGGCTTGCAAGGTATCTACCGAAGCTGCGCCCATTGCGGTGACGATATCTCCCCCGTAACGAAAAGCTTGGCTAAACTCATAGGCACCTTCGTCGATCGTTTTGCTGTCAACTAGTAGGTTAGTCTGCGGTAAGACCTCTCTCAATTTTTCAATTGCTAAGTTACCATAGTCCTTAACCAAGGACGTACCCATTTCTAAAATATCGGTTTTTCCATCCAATTGTTTGGCTAGAGCAATCGCATCCTCTAACGAAACCCGATCAATTGCTGTCTGTAATTTCATGCTTCCACTTCCTGTTTTTGTAAAAATTCTTCTAGTTCTTGCGGAGTTGGATACCCATCGTTATCACCAGGTGATTGAACTGCCAGCGCGCCGATCGCATTTGCTCGAATTACTGCTTCTTCTAACGATTTTTCTTCTATTAAAGCAGTGATTAATCCAACTGCAAAGCCATCGCCAGCACCAACAGTGTCCACGACTTCTGCTACTTTAAAGCCCGGCACAGTGAAACTAGAACCGTCTTTTTGTTTTACATACGCACCTTCTGTCCCTAACTTAACAATAACTGTTTGGGTCGCCTCACCATTAGTCAAATAAAAATCCGCAATCTCTTCAGGTTCACGACTGCCCATTAAAATTTCACCTTCGTTGATTCCCGGCAATACGATCTCAGCATGAGAAGCTAGATCGTTAATTGTCTCTACCATTTCCTCTTGACTCGCCCAAAGCTGCGGGCGCAAGTTTGGATCAAACGTCGTACGGATATGATTTTTCTCTAATAAGCTAATCAAGTAACGGAAAGCGGCCTGAGCTGTTGGGGAAATAGCTGGGAAGATCCCTGACAAATGAACCATTTTCACTTCTGAAAAATCAATTTCATCTAGAATAGACTGATCAAAATGTGTCGCAGCTGAACCCTTGCGGAAGTAGAAAATACTTGGATCGCCTTGACTAACCCGATCCTTCAATTGAAAAGCGGTCCAAAAATCCGCCGTTTCCGAAATGTAATCTGTTCCTATTTTATTTTCATGTAAGCGATCGATAATAAATTCACCAAAAGGATCTTTCCCAACTTGAGTAATATACTCACTGGAGTGCCCTAAACGTGAGACACCAACAGCCACATTAACCTCAGCACCTGCCAAAAATTTTTGAAAATGTAAAGCATCTTTTAAAGACTTATCCACTTCTTCTGATCCAAACAACGCAATTGGTTCACCAATAGTTAAAAATTCACTCATGTTCATTTCCTCTTTTCTTTTAAAGTAATATATAGGCAACGATTAGATTCAAAACAGTAGCGGCCCACGCCCATGGCAGACCAGTTATTAGGAACGTTTTTGTATCCAGTCCCGCATATTGCACAGACCACAAATTCCACGACTGCGTGATACAAGCGGATACACCCATCATGGATGGCACAACGAGCAAACCGTATAGGAAATACTGATCAAACATTCCAGTTCCGACTAAGATCGCCGCGGTCGCAGCGCCTGCGCCATACAGCATCAATGGACCACGGAAGTATGACAATGGTGCGATGATGGCAACGATGATAATTAGAACCAGTTTGCTGCTGGGGATAATTTCTTGGAAAACACTAGTAAAGCCCGACATCGCATGAACGGCCGCTGATTGGAACATCGTCAAGACGAACAACATGATCAGTAAGCCAGCGATATCGCTAATCGCATGTTTAGCGGTTTCATTCATCATCGTGACAAACTTGCTGTACCGCTTCATATTTCCAGTTGCCGCAAAAGCGATAATTGTTGATAGTAAGAGCGCTGGGACAGCATCCCATTTGGCAAAAATACTCAAAGCCACTGGCATGACTGGCAAGATATACGTCCAAACTGGAACTTCTACTACCTCTTCTTTTGTGTCGCTCTCGACAATTTCTGGTTTTCCATTACGAATTTTCTTCGCATTAAATAGAATAAAGAGAATCAGAATCACCATCTGTACGCCCATGGCGACAAAACCAAAGCGTTGGTAATGAGGTCCCCACTCCACTTTTGGAAAGAACACTTGAAATTGAACGAACAATACATTATTGACGTACATTGCCGCTCCTATCGCGATTGTAAAAATGGATACGGCGATATTTTTTGGTACGCCGATCGAAAACATGATTGGAAACAGAATGACACCCACAGCGATGGCAGAACCAACACCATATGAACTCGTGAAAATCAAAGCAATTACAAGAGCGATTAAAATCGTCGCTAGAACCGGACTCTTCTTTCCGACCTTTTCTGTTCGTCGGCTGATACTTCCGGCAATTCCCGTATCAACCAAGACTCGGCCGAACCAAGACCCGAAAATAATATATGCGGCGGTCTTTCCATAATTCAATACGGGTTCAGTAAATATCTCTTTTACTGCTGTGTTGAATGGAACCATTCCGATGATCGTCCACAAGATTGCCATTACGAAGAATCCGACTGTTAAGTTTCCGCCCTTCATGGCATACAGAACAAAGATGATAAAGGTTACGGCCAAGAGTATTCCTGTTATTGCGCTACCCATGTTTGTTCACCTCCTAGTATTTGTTTAACTCGCTTAAAATACGTTGATATTTTGAAATTGGTTTCGCATGATCTTCAACAAAGAAATCATTTTCCAAATGATTGAACTTTTGGATCAAATAATAGCCAGTTAGATATGCTGCTAACGCTTCTTTTGCGGCACTCTCCATATTTTCTTTATCGATTTCTGGACGATGAATCGTTTCCATAAAATGATAAGCAAATTTTTCTGGATCGATTTTTGTTTGTTGTTCAGTCATTAGATTTCAGCCTCCAATAATTTTTTAGCTTCTAGAATTTCAGTATTTGCTGTTGTCGGATATTCAATTGCCACTGGCACGTCTTGCGGAAGAAGCTGTAAAATTTTACGCCAGTTAATTTCGCCATGATCGAGTCCGGCTGCTACTGGTTTTTCATCTTCATACCGAACGTCTTTCACGTGAATATAGTGAACATAATCTTTTAATAATTCAGCCGCCTCTATTTCGTCTTCGCCAACAAAACGCCAATTACCAAGGTCGTAAACATAACCAATATTCACACCGGCCTTTTTAATCGCCTTCATATAAGAATCAATCGCTTTGATCGTCCCAGATGTTTGAGTCTGGTCGTTTTCGATGGAAATCTCTACTTCCTTATCAAGAAGCGCTTTCAATTCTTCTTCGTGAAGATCGCCATTAAAATCGCCTGTATTCCATTTGATATGCTTAACACCCATTTGTTGTGCTTCTGTTAAATACTGTCCCAACTTAGGATTGATCTTTCCATCGACATAAACTTCATCTGGAACACTGTAAAACAACTTCATCTGTAAGCGTTCTGCCTCGGATTTAATAACAGGTATCTCTTCATCAATATTTTGGAAATACTCTCTTCTTATTTCTACTTGAGTAAAACCTAAATCGGCTATTTCTTGTAATAGCTCTCCTTGCAATTCTCCATTCGCTACTCTATCCGCATATACTAAAAAGTTAAGCACTAATCTTCCATTCATCATAAAATCGCGTCCTTTCAATTGGTTAACCGGTTTCTATACGCATATGGTAAACCGGTTTCTATAATTTGTCAACGCTTTCATTATTAAAAAACATCTTATTGTCTGCCAAAATAAAAAGCCTCGCTTAGAAATCGGTTTCTAAACGGGCTTAATCACTATAAAATATTTTAGAAAATAACTACATTAAACAGATTTACGCCATTGAACAGTCGATGGTACAATATTTTCTTGAATCGGGTTTGCTTCTGAAGTCATCAGTTTCAATAATTGTTCAGCCGCAACTTTTCCAATTTTTTTTGAGGGCTGCTCAATACTAGTAATCCCTGGTCCGACTAATTCAGTCAAATTCCAATCATCAAAACCTGTCACTCCAATTTCATTAGGTATCTCAATTTTCTCATGAATCAACCACGTCAAAACATCCATTAACATTCGACCATTTGACGCGAATAGTAACGTTCGTTTATGTTCGGCACGAATTTCCTCCAAAATATCATTAAGCTGATTGTCTTGATCAATTTCTACCAATCGACAATCCTTCCCAGCGTCTTTCACGACCTTCTCTGCCGTTGTATATCTTAATCCGCGAGTACTGACATCTTTGATCGGTTCACTGACGACTACTACTTGTTCATACCCTTTTTCAAGCGCCTTCTCTAGAACCGTTTTTGTTGAAGCGACATTGTTCGTCAATACGGAAGACCAGCGTTCAGGTTCTGTTTGACGATCGACCAACAAAAGCGGAATATTGCGTTCTGAGATAAACTCATAGTTTCCTGATTGTCGTGATGAAGGCTGCAAAATAATACCCTCGACACTTTGATCTAGTAGTTTTTCCAGTAGATCTTTTTCTTGCGTAATCGAGTTAGCGGCATCCATGATGATCATTTGATAACCACTTTGTTCTAACACCTGTCCAATCCCTTTTAGCAGCAATGAAGAATACATGTTGGAAATATCCGCAACCACCACGCCAATCAAGTAACTGTGCTTTGATTTCAAAGCTTGTGCCTGTTTACTGGGACGATAATTCAATCGCTCGATTACTTCTGCAATCTTGGCTTTCGTTTCTTTAGACATGTTGCCATAATTATTGTTTAAAAATCGTGAGATTGTTGTTTTTGAAACGCCCGCTTCTTCAGCAACCTCTTTGATTGTAATTTTTTTCATATTTTCTTCTCCAACTATCTTTTTTATTATTGTAGCGAACTTTATGACGTTTTGAAAGTAACTCAGCAGCACGATCTTTTAGCCCAAGACTTTACTCAATTCAACTTCATACTTATCCTTAATCAAAAGATAATGGCAATGATATTTTTTACACATCCTAAAATTTTTAACGTTCTCATCAATCATCGATCCTTCTGAGAGATCTGAGTCGTCAATTCTTTGTTCTATGGCATTCGCAAATTTCTTAATCTCTTGAAAATTTTCCCGAATATATTCCTTGGTCATAATCAGACAGCAATAGTGAATATGCTCCAAATATTTTTGACTAAAAGATAACTGCCAATCGAAGGGCACGTAGACGCCCTCAATAATCAAATTTTGCTGGTTCTCAATCGCTGTTTTAATAATCTCTTTTACAATCCCCCACAAATATGGCGTCAACATATCATCATCTGAAGGTGTTAAGCTCGTTTGACCGATCCTGATCAGCCCCATTTTTAAATGATCAATCGACAAATAAGGGTATTGATATTTTTCTAGCAGTCTTTGAGCCAACACCGTTTTTCCCGTGTGGGATGCTCCAGTAAGTATTATGATCATTCTTTTCATCCTTTCAGTTGAATCTACTACTTATTGTCTCATATCACAGACATAGAATTACAAAATAGTAGTGATGTTTCGGATATTTTCTTTTATAATTGGTGTAATCGAATTCACTTAGGGGTGTTAAAATGGAAAATTACCGCGTGGCCTTTTTTGATATTGATGGCACTTTGGCTGATAATCAACTACCGCACCATTTATCATTTGCTGAACGGGGGCCTGATTCAGCAAAACGAGCTTTACGAAAACTAAAAGCAAATAATATCGAACCTGTTATTGCATCGGGGCGCCATTATCAAACCTTAACAGGATTAGCAGAAATTTTAGGTGTAAACAGTATTATTTCATCTAATGGTAACTGCGTACACTATCATGGACAGATGATTCATCAGAATATTATTCCGCCTACTATGCTGAAAGAACTAGTTGACCATTTGCATGAACAAAAGATTGAATTTTTAATTGAAACATCGCAAACAATCTATTGTTTCGAGAGTAATAAATATCATGGAGATCATCCCGCGGATAAAACTTTTTTGAAGACAGGTGAGCCATTACCTGAAAATGTTCTTCAACTGATTGTCCCTTGGAATGAAGCAACTGATTTCAAATTAGGAACGGATTCTCCCTTAATCGCGGAAAAAGTGGCACCTGTTGCAGCGAATATCCATTTGAAAACAGGAACAAAGGCAGAGGGAATTCATAGAATTTGTGATGAAATGGCCATCACCGCTGAACAGGCGTTAGCTTTTGGTGATGAAGAAAATGATTTTACAATGTTTGATGCAGTGGGTTTTCCAGTAGCGATGGGCAATGCCTCGCCTGCTTTAAAAGAAAAAGCCGCTTATGTAACGGCATCTGTCTCTGATGCCGGGATCTGGAAAGCCTGTATTGAGCTAGGCTTAATCTCTGAATAGAAAAAATCCGTCAGAAAATCTGACGGATTTTTTTAACGTTCATTAATATCTTGATATTCACGATCTTCGGAAACTTCCATATAAGCCGGTCGAATAATTTTTTGTACATTAATCAGCTCTTCGATGCGGTGGGCTGACCAACCAACAATTCGGGCAATCGCAAACATCGGCGTATAAAGTTCTTGCGGCAGATCCAGCATATTATAGACGAATCCACTAAAGAAATCGATGTTTGCACTGACTCCTTTGTAAACCTTGCGTCTTTCTGAAATAATCTCTGGTGCTAACCGTTCAACTTTACGATATAAATTGAACTCCGCCGAGGCTTCAGAACCTTTTTCAGCTGCCAATTTCTCCACATAACGTTTAAATATTTCAGCTCGCGGATCAGATTCAGCATAAACCGCATGTCCCATCCCATAAATCAATCCCTGTTTATCAAATGCTTCCTTGTTTAATATTTGCTCTAGATAATTTCTTATCTCGTTCTCATCTTCACAATCGTTGACGGTCGCCTTCAAGTCCTCCATCATTTGCGTCACTTTGATATTAGCGCCTCCATGCTTGGGACCCTTTAAAGAACCCAACGCCGCTGCGATTGTCGAATAAGTATCTGTACCACTGGAAGTAACCACTCGGGTTGTAAAGGTCGAATTGTTACCTCCGCCATGTTCCATATGTAAAACTAGTGCCATATCAAGTGTTTGTGCTTCTTGGAAGGTGTATTTTTTGTCTGGGCGCAGCATCGTCAAAATTGCTTCCGCAGTACTTAAGTTTTCATCCGGGCGATGAATATACATGCTATCCCCTTTAGTATAGTGATTATACGCATGATACGAATAAACAGCGATCATAGGGAACGTCGCAATTAGTGATAAACTTTGATCTAAAACATTCTCAATACTGATGTCATCTGTTTTTCTATCATAACATCCTAATGTCAGGACACTTCGAGACATCATATTCATGATATTATGTGATGGCGCCTTCATAATAACATCACGTACAAAGTTAGTTGGAAGTGTTCGTCTTTTGCCTATTAAAGCCCTGAATTCTGCCAGTTCTTCCGTACTGGGTAACGAGCCAAATAATAACAAGTAGCTAACCTCTTCGAACCCTAAACGTTCCTCTGATACAAATCCATTCACTAACTCATTAATATCGATTCCGCGATATCGTAATTCTCCATATTTAGAGACGATTTTATCGCCATCCATGATTTGCGGATGAATCGTGGAAATATTGGTTAAACCAGCCAGAACACCTTTGCCATCAAGGTCGCGCAACCCTTTTTTAACATTGTGTTTCCTATATAAAGAAGCCTCTAAAAAGTCCTCTTTTCGGCATACCTCAGCCATTTGGTTCAAATCTAACATCATTGTGTCCTCCTAACTTCAATTAATTTACAATCGGGTTAAGAAACATTATAACACCATTGGCGTAAAATGAAATACTTTTAATAATTTCATTTACTTTCTTTTTTTTTATTCGTATAATATAGCCATCTGATTTTTAAACGATAACGTATTTAGGAGGGATTTTGTATTGGACTGGAAAAAAGAGCTTTTCGTCAATGACGAACATTATACATACTTTGATCTTTCATCAATTGTCAATACGTACCAGAAAAAAATCGCTGAGTATCCATACAGCATTCGAGTATTATTAGAAAGTTTAGCTCGTCATCAGGAGATTACTGATTTAGAGAATTTAATTGCATTTGATGCGAAACAACCATCAGGGGTTGTTCCCTTTCGTCCGTCACGAGTAGTCTTACAAGATTTTACAGGCGTTCCAGCAGTGGTAGATCTTGCCGCAATGCGCGATGCTGTTGTAAATCTGGGCGGCGACCCAAGAGTCATCAACCCTGAAATTCCCGTTACATTAGTCGTGGACCATTCTGTCCAAGTCGATTGTGCTGGTACTGAGGAAAGTCTTGCCTATAATACAGAAAAAGAATTTGAACGCAATCATGAACGCTATCAATTTCTAAAATGGGCGCAACAAGCCTTTGACAACTTTGAGGTCGTTCCTCCCGAAACAGGGATTATTCACCAAGTCAATCTTGAATATTTATCAGATGTCATTTTAAAGAACGATGACAATTTGCTTTTCCCTGATTCTTTAGAAGGAACCGATTCCCATACAACCATGATTAATGGACTAGGTGTTCTTGGTTGGGGCGTTGGCGGAATTGAAGCAGAGGCGGCAATTTTAGGTGAGGCTTCCTATTTCCCAACACCAGAAGTTATCGGTGTAGAACTGACCGGGACACTAAGTTTAGGTGCAACAGCTACAGACCTAGCACTCTATTTAACTGAACTTTTACGTAATGAAAAAGTTGTTGGGAAATTCGTTGAATATTTTGGGGCTGGGTATAAAAGTCTGAGCCTCTCCGATCGGGCAACAATTGCCAATATGGCTCCTGAATACGGAGCGACTTGCGGATTCTGTCCGATTGATGAAGAAACATTAAGTTATCTTCGCTTGACCGGCCGCTCTGAAAAACAGGTTAAATTGGTCGAAGTCTATGCAAAACAAAATAATCTCTTTTATGATGGTTTAGAGACGCCGGCGTATACACGAGTGATCAAATTGGATTTATCAACTGTTCATTCATCAGTTGCTGGTCCTAAACGACCGCAAGACCGGATTCTATTAGCTGATGTCTCAGAAAATTTCCAGACATCCCTGACTAATCCAAGTGGACCAAAGGGATTTGGTTTATCCGCCGATGAGATTGATCGTATAGAAACCATTAGTGGAACAGACAATTCGATTGAAACTGGGGATTTAGCTCTGGCTGCGATCACCAGCTGTACAAATACTAGTAATCCTTCTGTAATGGTTGCGGCAGGCTTATTGGCGAAAAAAGCTGTGAATTTAGGGTTAAAGGTTCCTTCGACTATTAAAACATCCTTAGCGCCCGGATCAAAAATCGTCACGCAATATTTGGAAAAGGGAAATTTATTAGAACCTTTAGCTGCGTTAGGTTTTGATATCGTTGGTTATGGATGTACAACCTGTATTGGTAATTCTGGTCCTTTAGCTGCAGAGATCGAAACAACCTTAAAAGAAAGCGAACTAGTTGTTTCTGCTGTACTATCGGGAAATCGAAACTTTGAAGGACGTATCCACCCATTAATCAAAGCGAATTATTTAGCTTCACCGCCACTAGTAATTGCTTATGCTCTTGCCGGCTCGATCAAAAAAGATCTGACAAAAGAAGCACTCGCGACGATTGATGGAAAAGAAATCTATTTACAAGATTTATGGCCTTCACAAGAAGAAGTAAACGCCTATATCAATGATTTCTTGAATCCAGAGGACTTCCGAGAAGCCTACAGTAACGTTTATCAATCGAATGAACGCTGGAACAAAATTGAAACCTCTGAAGGTGACTGCTATGACTGGGATGATGCGTCGACCTATATCGCTAATCCGCCTTTCTTCAAAGATCTTGGGAAAACTGCTAATGATTCCAATGTCCTAACAAACTTGCAAGTTCTTGCCAAATTTGGGGATTCAGTTACTACCGATCATATTTCTCCAGCTGGTAATATCGGGCTTCAATCCCCAGCAGGTAAATATTTGAAAGATCATGGTTTAACTTACAAGGATTTTAATTCATTCGGCTCTAGACGTGGTAATCATGAAGTTATGATGCGCGGAACATTTGGAAATATTCGAATTCAGAATCAATTAACCCCAGAAATAACCGGTGGCTATACAAAGTTGTCCACTACTGGTGAAGAATTACCAATTTACGATGCGGCAATGTACTATCAAAAGGAACAAATTGGTACCGTGATTCTTGCAGGGAAAGATTATGGGATGGGATCTTCCCGTGATTGGGCTGCCAAAGGTACGAATCTTCTAGGTGTTAAAGCCGTATTGGCGGAAAGCTATGAACGGATTCATCGCAGCAATTTAGTTATGATGGGCGTTATTCCTTTTGAATACCTGCCTGGCGAAACAGCACAATCCCTTGGTTTAAGTGGAAAGGAAAGCTATAGCTTTGACTTCCCTGCTGAACCATCAATTAACCAAATCATTGATGTAACGGCTATCGGTGAAGATGAGCTTCATTTCAAAGTGAAATTACGCTTTGATTCTGAAGCAGATATCGCATATTGGAAGAACCAAGGAATTTTACCGCTAGTTATTAATAAAAAAATGCAAAAGGAGCAAGCCTAATGACAAACACGCTAAATCCTGTTATTCCTTATATTGAGGGCGACGGCATTGGTCCTGAGATATGGCAAGCAACACAAAAAGTTGTTGATGCCGCAGTCTCTTCTGCTTATCAAGAAGATCGTAAAATTGAATGGCTGGAAATTCTTGCCGGCGAAAAGGCCTTCAATCAGACGGGAACTTGGCTTCCAGATGAAACGCTAGAAGCTATTAAAGAACACAAAATCGCAATCAAAGGACCTTTAACGACTCCAATTGGAGAAGGGTTTCGTTCATTGAACGTTACTTTACGTCAAGAATTGGATTTATATGCTTGTGTTCGTCCTGTTCGCTACTTTCGAGGTGTTCCCTCACCGTTAAAGGAACCGGAAAAAACCGACATGACGATCTTTCGCGAAAATACGGAGGATGTTTATGCTGGTATTGAATTTGCTAAAGACTCAAAAGAAGTGAAACAGCTTTTGGATTTTTTAACCGCCCAATTATCCGTCACAAAAGTTCGTTTTTCGGAAACAAGCGCGTTGGGAATCAAACCGATTTCGCAGGAAGGAAGCGAACGTTTGATTGCAGCTGCTATGGATTATGCGATCGATCAAGGTAAAAAACGTGTAACCATAATTCATAAAGGAAATATCATGAAATTCACTGAAGGCGGCTTTAAGAATTGGGGCTATGATTCCATTGAAAAGAATTACCCTCAAGCTTTCACGATGAATCAATATAAAAATATTGCGGCCGAATCGGGTGCTGAGAAAGCCGTGAACGCTTTAGAAGAAGCTAAAAAAGCCAATAAAATCATTGTTGACGATGTCATCGCTGATAATTTCTTACAGCAGATCCTGCTATACCCGGAAAAGTATCAAGTTGTCGCTACAACAAATCTTAACGGTGATTACATTTCTGACGCTTTAGCTGCACAAGTCGGCGGCATTGGTATCTCGCCTGGTGCGAATATCAATTATAAAACTCGGCATGCGATTTTTGAAGCAACTCACGGAACGGCTCCGGATATTGCTGGTAACGGTTGGGCGAACCCTTGCTCATTACTTCTTTCCGCCACCATGATGCTAGATCATCTAGAATGGTATGAGGCCAGCAAAAAGATAACAAAAGCGATCGAGTCAGCGCTTCAAAACAAGCAAATGACTCATGACTTTGCTCAAATGTTGGGTATCGCGGAATTATCTACTGCTGATTTTGCCGATTGCTTAATCGATACAATTAAAAAGGCTTAGTAAAACAACAAAGCTCCGATGAAAGATCTATTCTTCATCGGAGCTTTGTTAATGATCAAATCAGTCGACTCTTTTTCTTGATAAATTATAAGAAAAATGATCGTGTTATTTAATAAATACTCGTCATTTTTATCCATACTCTCGTACAAAAAAATCACTCAGAAACCTTAAAAAAGTTTCTGAGTGATTTTTTTAATCGGCCTGTTAACTAAAGAAACACTCTTTAGAAACAATCCCTGCGATTTCACTATATTTAATTAGTACTTGACCATTTACTTGATCAATCTTATCTGCATCTAATCCGTAAAAGCGCTCAACATTCACGATGCAGCCATTACTTTCTTTACGGATGATCTCTCCAATGATCGGCCGAGCAAAATCAGTTTTACGGCATTCATAGCTCTCTCCTATAATAATCGCTTCTTTATTCATTCAACCACCTCATTAATGTTTTATACTACACTTATATAGTAGCATTAAGCGGAGTAAAAAACCACATTAAGAGTGTTATTTGTTAATTAACCATCTTTTTAAGCAATAATCATAATTTTAATTTATATTTTCCAGCAATAACGCTACATATTGCTCTAAGTAAAATTGATCCATTTGATCATACATACCAATTTCTGAACGCGCTGCAGAATCACAAGCAATATAATTTTTATGTTCCAAAACATTTTCTACGATTATGGTTTGATTTTTTTCGGCCGACTCACCGCATACCCCTTTTCCCATCGCAATATGAACACACGAGACATTCCCTTGAAACGGTCCTAAAATCAGTTCATCATTTTTGAACAAATAGTACCCCGCGAAGACTGTCTCCTGTAATGTTTGATTCAGCAAAGCCGATGAATTTGCCAAATTTGCGATTAGATCTGTTTCTCCCTCGAGCAATGCTTTTTGCTGTAAAAGTAATAATTTATACGCTTCCTCTTTTGCTTCTTGATTTTTCCAACTCATAAAAATTCCTCCTACTTTGACTTTCCCTTATCGAAAATAAATTACTTAAGTATACCATTTGTTTTAATTCTAATTATCTAAACATGAATGATAACTTTTGGTTTATTTTACCCTAACCCTAGGAATAACTCCATTGATTAAAATATTGCTATTTCACTACAAAACCAACTCTTAGATTCAATAAAACGCTTGCTTGTCAAGTGAATTACCACTTATTTTTACCAGTTAAATATTTCATTATCATTACAATCAATACGGTTAGATAAAAATTCAAATACTTTAAACTTTTTATTCATATCTTCTTATATAATTGAATCCGAAAGATGAAAAAAGTGAGGGAATCCATTGATTAAGTTGAAAAGATATACGGCACTAACTTTATGTGCCTTGACATTAACCACTACCCCATTAAGTGCATTGGCAGATGAATACGATCAAAAAATTGCCGATCAAGATAAAAAGATCTCTGACTTGCAGCAAACGGAGCAATCTGCAGAAGATCAAAAAGCAGCAGTTGAGCAACAAGTTGCCGCTGTTGAAAAAGAAGTAAATGATGTCTTGAAAGAAAAAACCAATGAAGAAAAGAAACTGAGCGACTTGACCGCTAAAATTGGTATCCTTCAAGAAAAAATTCAAAAACGCGACGAACAAATCAGAAATCAGGCACGTGATGTACAAACGAAGCACGATTCTGCTTCTGTTGTTGATGCTGTAATCAATTCTAAATCTGTTGGTGAAGCCGTGAAGAAAACAATGGCCGTATCAACGATTTTAACAGCTAACAAAAATATCATGGAGCAACAAACAAAAGACAAGACTGAACTTGAAAAGCTTGAAAAAGAAGCGGAACAACGCTTGCAAGTAATCAATGAAAAGACTGCCGAATTAAAAGCAAAACAAGAC
The DNA here is from genome assembly GCF_027659535.1 of Enterococcus malodoratus. Taxonomy (NCBI): domain Bacteria; kingdom Bacillati; phylum Bacillota; class Bacilli; order Lactobacillales; family Enterococcaceae; genus Enterococcus; species Enterococcus malodoratus. The sequence continues at coordinate 84,332 of NZ_JAQDPG010000009.1, forward strand.
CAATTAGTACAAACCAAATTGGATCAGCAAGTAAAACTCAATGAGATCCAAGCAAGTATCGCGACTGAAAAAGATCAAAAAGAAAAATACGAGACCCAAAAAGAAGAAGCTGAAAAGAAACGCCAAGCAGCGTTGAAGGCTTTAGAAGAGCAACGTAAAAAAGAAGAAGAAGCTCGTGAAAAAGCACAAGCTGAAGCTGAAAAACAAGCCAAAAAAGCAGCTGAAGAAGCTCAAAAAGCTGCCGAAGAAGCTGAGAAACAAGCAGCGGCTGCTGAAACTGCTAAACAAAAACAAGAAGCTGAAATTGCTCAGCTGGAAGCACAGCAACAAGAACAACAGGCGAAGCAACAGCAAGAGCAAGCTCAAACTGTTACGGATACTGGTGCTGCACAAGTCACAACTAATCCAACAGCTCCTGTAACAAATGAGTCAAAACCTGCTGCAAACAGCAGTGGCTGGTCTTCACCTTTATCGATCGGCTTAGTAGTCACTAGCCCATTTGGTCCTCGTCAAGATCCGACTGGAGCATCTGGCACACAACACGACGGTATCGATTTCGCGGGCTCTGCTGGTACTCCAATCATGGCTTCTAAAGGCGGAACAGTTGTTGAAGCAGGATTCCACTGGTCAGCAGGTAATCATGTTATTATTCAACACTCTGACGGTTATTATTCATACTACATGCACATGGTATCTGCACCAAGTGTTAGTGTTGGTTCAGAAGTCGGTGCAGGTCAAGTTTTAGGCGGTATGGGAACAACTGGTAACTCAACTGGTGTTCATTTGCACTTTGGTGTATCTACTGCTTTATGGTCAGGTTTTGTTAACCCTGCCCCACTATTAGGTGTTTAAACAAACGATTTAAAAAAAGTGTAGAACAATAATCAGAATATATCTGATCATTGTTCTACACTTTTTATTTTATTAATAGAAAGGAAGCAGCTAATGACTATTGAAGAAATTGTAACTCTTTTGAAAGAATTCTCTTCTGAAAAATTTAAGAAGAATATCATTAAGTTAGGAATTCCTGCTGAACACACGATTGGCGTCCCGACTTCTGATTTGCGAAAGCTGGCCAAAAAAATCCCTAAAGAAAAAGATTTTCTAATCGAGCTGTGGCAAACAGACTATCATGAATGCAAGATATTAACTGTTTTAGCACTCAATCCTAAAGACTGTACAACTGAAGATATCAACTTTTTTATGGATGGAATCATTTCCTGGGATCTCTGCGATCTTTTCTGTAAAAATATTTTGATCAAGCAAGCAGATTTCGACCGCTTTATTCAGGGGTGGATCGATTCAAAAGACTTATTTTATAAGCGTGCAGCATTTTCCTTAATCGCCAGTACATCAACACATGCTTCCCTATCCATTACAGAAATCAAAAACTATCTGGACTTGATCGCGATACATTCAGATGATGATCGTTTATTAGTAAAGAAAGCCGCTTCCTGGTCTCTGAGAGAGTTAGGTAAAACGAATGATGAAGCAAAAGATTTAGCGATTAGGACTGCAGAAGAAATGCAAAAGCAGGATTCAAAAGCAAAACAATGGATCGCTAAAGATGCCCTAAAGGAACTGATACTTTTAGTGCAGGCGCCTGGACGTTCACGTCTGATCTCTTCAAAATCAAAAATGGGAAAAGAAGTTTAAAAAGCTACCACACCTAGGAAATTTTCTTAGATGTGGTAGCTTTTCTATTCGGCTTCTTCAATATCTTTTGTGATATCGTCTAGCTTTATTTCATTTTTTAAATAATCCGCATTTTCTGTTGGAAAATGTTGGCGAAACTCGGCTAGTTCCATTAAATCAATCTTTCCATCCGTTAACTCAAAATCTAGGACATGTCCGCCGAATTTACGATCGTCACTAATAAAATGCAAGTGGAATCCTGCTGCCGCTGCGCCTTGGAATAAGTTAGGCGTAAAGAATCCCACGATCGTACCTGCAATATCATCTGCTTCAAACTCAGGTTGATGCCGCGCAATTTCAACGAAGCGTGGATAAGGTTTTTCTTGCTTAGGCGCAACACGCACATGCATGTGTTTGAATGTGCCCTCTATTTTAACAGCCGCAAATAAATTGTGGCTGACTTTTTCTAAAATCGCCGCTTTCACTGTATCATCAGAACTATTAGCTAAAGAGAACTGTTCGTCTGATTCAAAGTTAGTTACTGCCGCATAGGGTGTCAACTCATCACCAGTTAATTGATTGATCTTTCCCGTTTCATCTGCATGATAAATCACACCATCTAAGAAAATGATCTCTCCGTTTGAGCCTTCTAAGGTGCCTAAACCAAAATCACCATACTTTGATAAGGTCCCGATTTTTTCAGTACCATCCATTAAATCCTGCATCAATCCGCCAAGTGTTCCGTGTTGGTAGATATAACTTTTTGTCTTCACTGTCATAAGTAGTCCCTCCTGATTCAGATTACAGTATCCATTCCTCTCAATGGAAGAATATATGTTCATTCTGCTAATAAGCAGTCCTCTTAATAAAATTGGTCCGGCAAAATCGTTTTGCCTAGTTCTTTGTTATCAGAGTAATCGATCGGAATATCGATGATCACAGGACCATCGGTAGCTAATCCTTCTTGGATTGCTGCTTCTAATTCTGTTTGTGATGTCGCACGTAGTCCTTTTGCTCCGAATGCTTCTGCATACTTTACAAAATCAACCGGACCGAAATGAACACCTGATGAACGATCATATTTCATTTCTTCTTGGAACTCCACCATATTATAGCTGCCGTCATTCCAAATCAGATGAATGATTTTTTGCTTCAAACGGACCGCTGTTTCAAGCTCTTGAGCAGAAAATAGGAATCCGCCATCTCCCGAAACAGAAAATATTTGTGTGTTCGGACGTACCAAAGCTGATGAGATTGCCCATGGTAATGCGACGCCCAATGTTTGCATTCCGTTGCTGAATAATAAATGACGAGGTTCATAACTGCGGAAATGACGAGCCATCCAAATATAGTGACTTCCGACGTCCACCGTTACCGTCATTTCATCTGTTACATTTTTTTGTAAAGTATCGATCACTTCTAATGGATGCACGCGACCTTCAACCGTTTCACTCTTCAACTTACCGTTCATTAATTTTTCTTGCAAAGTTGAAAGATAATGATCGGCATCAGCAGATAATTGATACGTATCGATTGAGCCACTCAATTTTTCGATCGTTTTCGCAATGCTGCCAATCAATTCTGCTTCTGGCTGCATGTATTGGTCAATTTCCATTGGCACTTCATCTATGACCACAATACGCGCATCTTTTTCTGCATTCCAGTTTCGTGCTTCATATTCAATTGGATCGTAACCGACTGCTAATACCAGATCACTGCGTTTCAACAGCATGTCACCAGGCTGATTACGGAACAGCCCGACACGGCCGAAGAAATGATCTTCTAAGTCGCGGGAAATAATTCCAGCACCTTGGAAGGTTTCGACCACTGGCAATCCAGTTTTTTCAACTAATTTTCGGATCGCGGCGGTTTCTTTTTTACCAGATGCGCGCATTCCAACTAATAGTGTCGGTAATTTTGCTTCATGGATTCGTTTCACTAAATCCGAAATATCTTCCTCTGATGCTGTTCCTAAAATCGGTGCAGACAAAGGCTTGATAGCTTCTCCTTTGACCTCACCATCCGTTACATCTTGAGGAATCGACAAGAAGCTGGCACCTTTTTTTGCAGTCTTAGCGATGCGATATGCGTTCGCTATATTTTCTGATAATGTTTCTGAATCTTGAATTTCTGAACTATATTTTGTAATAGGTGCAAACAGTGCTGCGTTATCCATACTTTGATGGGTTAATTTTGAAAGATCCGAACGTTTCACCTGTCCAGCCAGTGCTAAAACAGGATCACCTTCCGCTGTAGCAGTAACTAAACCTGTTGCTAAATTACTTGCTCCAGGACCGCTAGTCGCGATGACAACACCTGGTTCTCCGGTCAGACGTCCAATCGCCTGTGCCATAAATGCTGCATTTTGTTCATGACGGGCTAAGATTAATTGTGGTCCATGATCTTCCAATGTATCAAAGACTCCATCGATTTTGGCGCCGGGAATCCCAAAGATAAATGGGACGTTATGATTTTCTAAACTAGTAACAATAATTTCTGAACCTTTCTTGCTCACTGTATTACATCTCCTTAAAATCTGTATCATTTACATTTGATAATATAGCACCAATACATTTATTTATCAACAATGAAACACCATGATTAATTGTTTTATCAAAATTCAAAAAAAGAAGCCTCATTTCTGAGACTTCCCTTTTTACTCTGGAAAATTGAATTCTGCTCCCCAATCGAAACTACCTGAACTCTCAAAACTTTGCGGCCAATGCGCGCACCAATCTGGCCCCTTAAAGGTTTCTAATACATCTGAACTTGCTGTATACGGTTTAATATCCAGAATCGGACTATCATCTTCGGCATCAAGATATTCCAGATAGACTTTATTTCCTTGTATCTTAATAATTTTTGCGGCTGATAAAGCAATGGGATTGGGTCTGACAGGACCTCTTGTTGCAAATGTCCCTAATTCTTCTGGACCGTTCGTGTATGGCTTGCTGACTGTAGTTCCTCTAAGCTCAGGAATGTCCAGATGATGAAACCAATACAAGACATAAAGATGACTAAAATCTTCTAAACCAATTAATCCGTCCTGATATTCGGGAAGAACTTCTAAATAAGTCCCTTCCTTTGATTGCTTCACTTTACCGATTTCTTTAATTTCCATCATAATTCCCCCAATTTTTTTATTGAGTCGCGACCTCTAATTAGAAGATAAATCCTCACGCTACGTGAGAGTCAAGGGAATTAATGGAATTTGCAGTTCAGTCAAATATTCTTCTGGGTTGTCCGTATGCTCCGGCCCCACATGACAAAATTGTCGGGTAGCTTTTACCATTTCAAACTCAGGGTGTTCATCCAACCATTTGGCAAATGACTGATAAGCCTCCGGAAGCTGATGATAATTCCCTTCTACATACATAATTGCCGCCTGTTCAAGTTCAGGCAGCTGGCTCCTCTGCAAAGGCTCTTCAACTTTTTTATCTGAGATAATTGCGACCTCTACATCTACGCCCTCTTCCAAATACTCCTTATCATGGAAAATCGTTAAATTTTGATCGGCTTCTTGCGGAAATGCAATCTGCTGTTTTTCTAATAATTCCATGAAGTCTTTCCAGAGCAGCCCTTCATGATAGAAGCTCTTTATTTTTTTGCGCAAGCTGATCACTGAAAATGCCGGGATTTTTTTGATCGTCACTTGATATTTGTCCTGATGCTGCATTCGCTGAATCATTTGATGAATTTGTTGCTGACGATATTTATCCCGCTGGATTTCTTTTTCAATTTCGCGATCTTTTTTCAATAATGCCGCAGTAAAAATTTTCGGATCTTCTTGAACTAAGCTCTTTATTTCTTTTAACGAAAACTTCAACTCCCGCAACAGAACTATCTGGGCCAAAACCTCTAATTGTTTCACTGAGTAGTACCGATAGCCAGATTCCTCATCAACCAATTGAGGATGAAGCAAGTCGATCTCATCATAATGGCGCAACGTACGAATCGACACCTGTCCAAGTTGGGAAAACTCACCAATTTTCGGCAATAAAAACACCTCCATTGCCTATTATACCGATACTTTTGATTGTTATCAGCAAAAATTTATGAGATAATAAATACGAACGTTTGTTCTTTGGTTTAGTAGTTTTTTCCTTTGTGAAAAAATTAAGAGAGAACTGTACTTATTACTTGCGCTAAAAATATATTTTAGTACGAATAAGGAGATGTGCCATGCATTATAAAGAATATAAGACGATTTTGTCAGCAAAAAATGGATTGAATCTTTTCCGCGGTTGCACACACGGCTGCATTTATTGTGATAGCCGCAGTGATTGCTATTAGATCAATCATACTTTCGAAGATATCGAGGTAAAGGCAAATGCCTTGGAGATTTTCGAGCAGGAACTGCAAAGACGGCGAAGACCTTGTATGATCGGCACGGGTGCAATGACCGACCCTTATATTCAGGCGGAACCACGGCTAAAAATTACACAAGGTGCGTTAGAGCTGATCGAAAAATATGAATTTGGAGTGGCGATTCAGACAAAATCCGCGCGAATCTTACGTGATTTAGAATTACTGAAGTCGATCAATCAAAAGACCAAGGCCGTTGTTGAAATGACACTGACAACTTACGATGAAGACTTATGCAAAATCTTAGAACCCTACGTCTCTACTACTAAGGAACGTTTCGACACATTAATGAAATTTAAAGATGCTGGAGTGCCAACTGTGGTTTGGTTATCTCCTATCTTGCCATTCATCAATGACAGCGAAGAAAACTTACGAGGTATTTTAGATTATTGTATCCAAGCTGGTGTTAAGGGAATTCTTTGTTTCGGCTTTGGCGTGACAATGCGGGCCGGTAATCGTGAACATTACTATCAGCAGCTCGATAAACATTTTCCTGGCCTGAAGAAAAAATACCAGTATAGCTTTGGCGATAATTATGTCTGCAACAGTCCCTATAACGACGAATTAATGTCAATTTTTGTCGAGACCTGTCAAAAACATGGTATCCTTTGGAGGACGGAAGAAGTATTTCGCTATATGCATGAGTTTGAAGATAAACGTGAACAACTCTCCCTGTTTTAAAAAATAAAATAAAACGCTTGCTATGAAACTCGTTTCATAAACTATACTTCCCTTGTAGAGAAAAAAGGAGGAATATTTTATGAATACTTATGTGAAAGTTCAGCAAGCCGATACACAAGAACATTTTCAAGTTTCCCTGCATTTTTCTGATGATCAATTGAGACTCGTGAGAAGCCGTGGGTTTAGACGCCCAATTATCCAAAAGCTTCAACTGTCTGAAATAAAAAATCTATTCATTAATGATCTATTGGGTTGCCCCGTCGTCAGCTTCTTTTATCAAGATCGTCGTTATACTTTTTATCAGTTTGGTCCCGCCGTCATTGAATATTTAAAAGAGCATTTAGTCGCTTAAGAATTTTAGAAGAGGTGTTTCTCATGGCAAATATCCGCGACATCGCAAAAATCACTGGTTACTCCGTTTCAACGATTTCTCGCGTCATCAACAATCATCCATATGTCGATGATGAAAAACGCGCGAAGGTTTTGGAGGTAATGGCTGAGTTAAACTATGTTCCCAATCGTTCTGCTCAAAATTTGAGCTATGGTAAGACGAAAAATATCGGAGTAATCATTCCGTTTGTTAACCATGCTTATTATGATCAAATGTTAAGCGGAATCATGAACGCTGCTTTTGATCATGGCTATCGAATCAGTCTCTTGCCGACGAATTATGATCAGAAATTGGAAAAAAGTTACTTAGCAGAATTTGCGACTCGCTCATTTGATGGATTGATCGTTACGACCAAATCAAATCCTGTGGAGACCTTTCTTGATTATCAAAAATACGGACCCATAGTTTTTGGCGAGGAAATTCCAGACGCGGATGTTAGCTGTGTCTATATTAATTTGAAGCAATCTTTAAGAGAAGCCTTTGCCTATTTAAAGAAAAAGGGTGTTAAAAACCTGGGAATGACTCTAGGCAGAAGTAAGAATATTAGCCACAACTCAAAAGTCACGCTTAAGATCGTGAGAGAGTTTTTTCCCGATTTTGATGAAGAGAACATTATTTGGGATTGTTTTACTTATTCTAATGATGGACTACCCGCTGCGAACTTTTTCAAAAAAAGACATGTTGATGGAATACTTACGATTGGTGATGAGATCGCAGCGGCTATTTTGCAGCTGTATAGCGACATTGATCGTCCACTGGTCATTGGACGAGAGAATTTATTGATTAGCCAAGTGATGCAGTTTCCTACAATTGATCATCACTTAGCGGAGTGTGGAAGGCGTGCCTTTGAAGTTCTTATTGAAAATAGAAAAACGAAGATTTGTATTCCGCATAATTTTATTATTAGATAATCCCACAACCAGCTGAGCTATTTTTTCAGCTGGTTTTTGTATGAACATTTTTAACCCAAATTTTTGGTTTTTCGTAAACTTTTTGTATGGAAAGGAAACTGTACATCGGATTAATAAGCGCTTATACTTAGAGTATGGAAAGTTAGCTTTCCTCATGTACGATACGACCATTCGAAATATATCAAACAAAATACTACCATTCAAAAAAATCATTCGATTTTTCGGATACTTCGGCCTACAAATTTACTCACTCTCTCACCACTCGCATCGAGCATATTCTCATTTATGAGGAGGAAAAAACATGAAAAAATCAACACTTTATACAGGCCTAGTTTATGTTTTGATTGGCGTTATCAGTTTATTGATTGCGATAACTACAAAGTTTCGGCTCGAGGGATTACTATGGGGCATCGCTGGAGCAGGAATCTGTCCGGGCTTTGTGATGATTCGGAACTATTTCTATTGGATAAAACCTGAGCATAAAAATGATTATGATAACCGTTTAAAGAATGAGGAAATCGATTTAAAGGATGAACGAAAGATTATGCTGCGTGATAAAAGCGGACGAATGGCCTATATAGCTATGTTGGGCTTACAGTGTGGATTAGTGCTCTGCTTTTCAATTTTAAGTATCCTTGGTTATTTCAATCCTTTCTCTAAATACGCATGTGTCGGTTTAGGTCTATTAGTTATCATTCAATATATTTTAGGAGTAGTTGTCTATCGCCGTTTAAGTAAAAATATGTGAATAGTAGGATTGTATGACCAATCACCGAATAATAAAACCGCCTGTTGAAGTGAATCTCCAACAGGCGGTTTTTATAGACGAACAATTTTATCACTGACCTTTTTAACAAAATAATCATCATGTTCAATCAAAATCATCGTGGGCCTAAATTGAAGCAAAAGCTCCAAAATTTGTTTTTGATTGAACACATCTAGATAATTCAATGGTTCATCCCAAATGTAAAGATTTGCCCTTTGTGACAATGATTTTGCTAGTTCAACTTTTTTTCGCTGCCCCATACTCATGTCTTGGATTCGATTGGCAAACACGCGCCGTTCCATTCCCAGTTTTCTCAGATTATTTAAGAAGTGCGAATACTCCAATCCCTCTTTTTCAGCAAAGTCTTCTAAGGTTCCTTGGTTATTCTCATAATTTTGACGAACACGGCTGATTTTAAGCCCGCTAGCTCGTTGAATACTCCCTTCTACCTTACCTGAGAATTCACCCAATAAAGCTTGCAGCAAAGATGTTTTTCCACTGCCGTTTTTACCAATGATCGTCAAACACTCACCACGCAATAACTCAAAATTCTTGCCTTTAAATAAACATTTATCTGAGTAAAAGAGCCCCAGCTCTTCAACTTGCAAGATTCGGCGATGATAGCTTTCTTCATAGTTAATTCTTAATGCATCCGCAGACTCAATATTTTTTAACAATTTTTCCTTTTCGCTGATTTGCCCCTCCACGCGTTGAACAATTGCTTTAGAGCGTTTCATCATACGAGCTGCATCCGCACCAATCGCTCCTGGACTAACTCGGCGATATTCGGTATCAATGAATCCTTTCGATTTATTCGTCTTATCTTTTTCTCGGGAAGCGGACCACTCCGCTTTTTCTTGTGCTGTTTTTTGCAGTCGCTGAATCTCTTTTTTTAGTTTACTGTTCTGAGCTTGTTCGAAAGCATCCCGTTGTGCCTTCTGTTCTTCATAGGTTGAAAAATTTCCTTGATAAAGGATCAATTGATTTTTTTCAATCGCTAAGATATGATCGACTGTTTGATCCAAAAACGTTCGATCATGACTGACCACTATATATCCTTGCTTTTTTTTCTTGAGGTATTCAGCCACTTGCTGCCGACCTTTCATATCTAAGTGATTGGTCGGCTCATCAATCAGTGGAAAGGAATGCTCATCAAGAAATAATAGTGCTAAAAGAACTTTGGTTTGTTCCCCGCCCGATAACGTATGAAAAGGTCGCCAGAGTATATCCAGATCACAATTCAACAAGGTTAATTCCCGTTCCATTTTCCAAATTTCCAGCTCTTCTGTTTCAGATAATGCATAATAGGTTAATTCGCTTGGATCATAAATTTTTTTGGGAAAATAGCTCATCTCTAGCTGATGATTGATTTGACCTTGATAGGGCAGTTCGCCTCGCAATAACTTCAATAATGTTGTTTTACCGCGACCATTCCTCCCAACTAAACCAAGCTTCCAATCACTAGCGATATTTAATTGAGCGTTATCGAAAAGCATTGTTCCTAATTGATCGTAGCCAAAAGTTAGATGATCGATTTTTATATTTGTCATAATAAACACCTCGCTTTGACTTCAAATGAAGCCAAAAAAGACCCAGTTATCTCCGAAAAACTGGGTCACAGAGCTATTTTTAGACAATAAGACTGTACATAAAATAAGCCTTTTTGCATAAAAAAGAATCCCAATGATCATCCACCAATTTTTCGAAAATCTGCACACTGCTCCCTTAGTCTCCAGAGGCACAGTCTTAATGCAGCTTTCCTACTTCACTGATAGATAATACATAAGGGATCCCTCACTTTCTTTCTTCTAGTTTTACGATATCATGAAAACGCTCTATCGTCAAAAGTCGTTAAATTTATTTTGTTACTATTCAAAGCATCCTTGCATATTGTCTTTCAGACAAAAAAGCAGGAATGTTTGGTCATTCCTGCTTACTCTATCCCTTATTTCTCGATCGGCAACCAAATCTCCAAACGGGCTTTGCCCTCCAGCGACACATAGGTTTCCAATTCTGGTCCGTCGACTTTTTGATAATCTGTTTGCGGCAGCCAGGTGTTGAAGATTTGCTGCTGTAATTGATAATATGCGTTAGACACGTTTTCTGTCTTGCGATAATCATAGGGTTCACTAACAAAAACAGCGTAGGTTTGTTTCGGAATCTCTAATGTTAAATAATCTGTTGAGACGTTTGGATTTAAAACAAATCCGGTAAAGTAATTAAGCTGTTCAGAGTCAGGTATTACAGGATTCGCAATAGCAAAATAAGGTTCGCGCTTTAATCCAAAAAAGTTTTTTTTGGTAGCGTCACTTTCGGCAAATGCTCGTAATTGTTGATCTACAAAAAAACTTTCCCAATGTTTTCCCGTATTTTTGAACAGATCGTCCTCCAATTGAAACGCAGCCATCTTTCCTACAACTGTGAAACTTGGCAATTGTTCAATGTGATAGTTCAATGTCTTTCCGCCATTAATTTGTATATCTAACCGAATTGGCGGGAAAAAATTAATCGCGGCATGAATCTCTTTTGCTTGACTAGGAGCAATTCCGTGAAATTTAGAAAATGCTCTGTTAAAGGCCGAGCGATTCGCATACCCGCACAGGGCAGATACTTCATCAATTGAATTTCCCTTTCGCAATAGTTCAACAGCCTCTGAAAGACGACGATTACGGACATAATTTGAAAAAGAAAAACCTGTTAAATAAGTGAAAAAGCGATGAAATGTATACTCTGAAAGCAAAGCTTGCTTTGCTAATTGTTCCAATGATATATCTTCAAATAAGTGGGTTTCAATATGAGCCAAAGTGGCCGAGAAACGCTCTAAATCTTTTGACATTCCACTCCTCCTATAGACTTTCTTTATTAAGAATAGCATATTGGAGAGGAGTTACGCTGCCTTTATCCTCTTTTTCTTACGGGTACCCAAATCTCGATATCATCACCTTGTCCATAGACCTCTAAATCCGGTCCGCCTGAAATCATGTCACCTGTTGCGTACCCATCATTCAACAATTCGTACTCTTCTGACTCCGGTGCCCACTTGGTTACGATAGCGAATTGAGTCTTACCCGATGTTTCTCTCGTACACGGAAAAACCGCCCAAGTATTCGCTGGAACCTCTACTTCAATTAAACCTTCCGGCGTATCATTTGTCGTTGCCACAGCAATATAATAGTCAAATTTTTTCGCATCTGCTTTGTCAGTATTATAAAAACTGGCACCAATCAAACCAAATGGTTCATGATTGATCATTGGCAGCAGATCATTTTGTTTATTTGAAGATAAGATCTCATTCCAAAATGCGGGGCAATCTTTCATCCCTTGACGATTTTCATTCGTGGATTCCTTTTTGAACCCTACCAATTTAAAATTTTCTAATTCAACAATTCGATGTTCCATAATTTATTCCTCCTTTATTTTTACTAACTATAGCAAACTCGCTTCAATATCCTTTTACCCTTTTCAAAGCAAAAAAAGAGAAGAAAAAAACACAACTATCAGAACTGCCGATAATTGTGTTTGTTAATAAATTTATAGTTCTCTTCCTGCTGCTTCAAACCCATCCTGCTGTTCTCCATCAAACTGATAAAGTTTCTTCAGTAATCCCCATAGCTGCTCCAGCTCATCAATCGAAAAAGCTTGAAAAGAGGTTTGTAAGAACTCCCAGCCTTGCTCATTCGCTTCTTCGAAAACTTTTTTTCCACTTTCAGTAATGACAATGTTTACTGATCGCGCATCCGTTTTACTTTTTTCTGATTTTAAATAGCCCTTTTTCTTCAAGTTGTTGATTATTTGAGCGGTACTTTGTTTTGTTGCACCCAATTTCGAAGCAATCGCATTTAAGGTAACTTCGCCTTCTGGAATATGAACGATCGCAATCAATGCCATCACCTGTCTTGACGTTAGTTCCTTCATCGTCTCATCGCCTATAGCCTGAAGTTTATTCGTTACCGAAAATAAAGTGGCATAAGCTTGAGAAATCAAGAACAATCGATTTTTACTGTCCATACTCTCACTCCCCGTATTCTATGTTATGGATGGTTTTATCATACCATATTGAGTTTGCGTTGCAGAAAATTCAATCATCCTTTCGGGGCGGTCATAGTTTTTTCTCTAGCTTTCCTTTTTAAAAGTAATTGGTTGCCATAAAAAATGTACAACAAATGATCAACAATATCGTCGAACTCACCAAATTGTTATAGCTTGGCGGATAGACATCTGTGAATGAATTGAAGCCCGCATGCAGCAATATACATAAAGCAATGCTTCCATATTTATTCCAAAGAAAACTCAACAGGAAGGCGAAGCTAAAAACCATCACCATATATCCACCAAAACGAATAGTATCTTGTCCAGAACCTTTTACCAGCCACAAGGGCAAATGCCAAAAAGTCCAAATAAACGCTACGAGACAAGTAGCAATAAAACTAGAGAATTTTCTCTGTAACTGAGGGAGCAAATAGCCTCGCCAACCGGCTTCTTCCAACCCGCCACCGAAAAAGATCATTACCGGTAATTGGAACAACGCTGTATAAATCGGCGCCTGCTGTTGCGTCGCTCCAACTAAAACAGGGAAAAAACACACGCCCCAAGCCAAACCAATCATACTCACATAAGCAAAAATCGGCTGCTTCAAATTGAAAATATTCTTAATATATCTACGAAAATCCACGTTGTTCAAACTCCGCTTGTTAACGACACAAGCGCCTATCAAAGGACCCGCCGCTCCGGGTAAAGCAATTGGGGAGAATAATTGGACATTCGTGAACTGCGTCAAAAATGCCACTACCAACCAGCAGATCCATGAAACTGAAAAGGTAATTGTCAAATAACTAACTATTCCGTTCCTTCTATCCATATTATTTTATCTCCTTCGAAATGAATCTATTGGTTTTCTACTTGATCCTTGATCTCCTTGACCGCATTGTAAAAGGCTTCATTCTCTTCATAGTTGGGGCTATGTGCAGAATTTTCAAAAGTATAAAAATTCTTATTTGGCGCTTTTACTTTATTGAAGTATTCTTTGGCTAACTGATAGGAAACTTGATAATCATATTTCCCATGCAGTCCGTATACTGGGATCTTCAGTTCTGGTACTGACTCTAACAAATTATCATTTGAAAAATCTTCGTTATCTAATTGCTCATTAGATAACGGCATGCCTTTGAACGCGTTTATTTTCTCACTGAACGTATACCCTTTGAAAAATAGCAATTGTTTGATCATTGTCGCTAAGGACGGCCCTTCATGTCGAATCCCGACACCATATTTTTCCAAAAGTAAATTATATGCTGGAGCTTCAGGATCAAACGTTGCTAGTTTTTTTAATGATTTCTGATCATCAATTTTTTTAGCGTGATTCCGCAGATATTCATAAGCCAGCTTTTGTCCGCGTTTTTGATGAACAGGTTGACCAATTCCCAAATAAGCTTTGTATAGTTCGGGACTATTTTGAACTGTCTTAATCCCCAAATAGGCTCCCCATGAATGCCCCATTAAATAAATCTTGTCCTGATTAAATCGCTGCCGCAAATAATTCGTTACCTCGATCGTATCTTCGACTAATTGACTCTTAGTCATAGTTTTGGGACTTAATTCTTTCGTATTAGACATCCCCGTTCCCCGCTGCTCCCAATAACAAACGACAAATTCTTTTTCCAATCGATCCTGCGTTTCCCATGCTTCCGACATCGCAAACTCAGGACTTCCCGGCCCGCCATGTAAAAAAAGCAGCACCGGTTTAGTTCGATCCTCACCGCGAATAAACATTCCTTGTTCCATCCCACCAATCTCAACAAATTTCTTTTCACTAATACTTCCTTTTATCGTATTCCCTTGTTGATTTTTCAGACTCGTTAATTTCCCAGGGCTATTGAAGAACACCAATAAAAAGACCGCCGCCACTACTAAAACCAGCAAACCCAAAACAGCCAACACAATTTTTTTCACCATCATCTTTACTCCTCACTTTAATTAGTCATTATAATTACTATTTTAGAATAGCATGACTTCCATTGGAATAAATCAGACTTAAGTCGGAACAATGCTACTCTCTAAAAAAAGTTTTAAAATTACACTTGATTATGATTTTTAATGCATTTACTCTAAGTATAGAAGGCGCCTTCGGAAATGGAGGAAAACGATGAATGACGAAAAATTTGCGACAATTCAACAAAAAATCGAACTAGATTACGAGAATATCACAGGGGTCATTGTGCAAAAAAGGGATCAGCTGCTCTACGAAAAATATTTTAATGAGTGTAACGAAGCGAGTAAAATTCATGTCTATTCCATAACTAAAAGCATTCTTTCACTACTATTTGGAATCGCACAGAAACAAGGAATGATTAATGAGCTAGATCGGCCGATCCTAGATTATTTCCCTGAATATCGACCGAAAGATTCGAATATCGGGACGATTACTCTGGAGAATTTACTGGCAATGACGACCCCTTACAAGTACAAAAATGGGCCGCTCACTTATATCAAATACTTTATGAGTAAAGATTGGACCAAGTTCACTTTAAAACAACTTGGCGGCAAACATCCTATCGGTCAGTTCAATTACACCCCTTTGATCGGACCGGATCTCTTATCTGCGATCCTTGCCCGTTCAACTAAAAAAAGTGTCTTGGAATTTGCTCGTGAAGAATTGTTTGAACCACTTGGCATCAACGTCGAAAAAGCGATCCAATTGAAATCTGCCAAGGAACAAATGGCATTTAATCAATCGACCACCTCAAATGGTTGGGTAGAGGATAATACGGGGCTGAATGCAGGCGGATGGGGGCTGACTCTTTCGACCCGCGATCTGACAAGACTTGGTCAACTGATCCTTAATCAAGGAAACTGGAAGAATCAACAAATTATTCCGGAAAACTGGCTGCAAAGTATGCAGAGTAAACACAGTCATTGGGCGCAAGAACAGCTCGATTATGGCTATTTGTGGTGGGTTGTTGATCCTTCAAAACCTATTATTGCCGCAATGGGCGATGGTGGAAATATTCTTTATATCGATCACGAAAAGGAACTTGTAGTTGCGATTACCGCCCTCTTTAAAGAAAATGTCTATGATCGAATCGACTTTATTCAGCAAGAAATTTTGCCGTTACTATAAACAAAAAAATCAAGCAGTTTATCGGCTGCTTGATTTTTCTTTTATTGGCTCATTTGTAATAGCTTCTTTACCGTGTTTGAATTACGAATCGTTACTTGATTATTGACGGACGAGCTGGCAATTTTCGCCCAGCGAGCTTTATTGAATGTTTTTCGTGGTGCCGACCAAAAAATTACCTCGTCATGAGAGGCGATTTGCTCATATTCCGGTTTTATTTCCCCAACTGTTGCAAACACTTCTGCTGCGGTCATTGGAGGGATCATAAAAATTGCATAGTGAATTGTTTCTTTTTCATGACCCCACCACTCTGGCGCATGCGTCAACGTTTCAGCCAATTCATCGACAGCGACGATCGTCACAGGAATAGTCAAATCAAATCCATCGATTATCAAGGCTTCGCATAGTTTGATCAATTCAATTTTCTCCAAGTTATCACTAGAAAAAATGACATTCCCGCTATTGATATACGTGGAAACCTCTGAAAAACCTTTTTTCTCAAAGGCCTCTTTTAGCAACGGCATCGCAATTTTATTTCTGCCGCTGATATTGATTCCTCTCAGAAATGCGATATATTTCCTCAAACCTCTTACCTCACTAACCCGCCAATAATTTTTTCAAAACATTTTTATTAAGCATATGCACCGTCAGAAATTTCCCTTGATGATAAACGGCCCAATTATTAAAGATTCCTGGAAGATTCTTGGCCTTTTCCAGACTATCCACCGGAACCAACGTCAACGGAATGTTTTCTTCCTCACAATATTCCTGTACCTCTTTTAATCCATTAGGAATAAACGGACACTGCTGTCCATAGAAAATCGTCAACTCTTGATTATCAATTGTCTGCTTCCGCGCGTTCTCAGAAAAAGCAGGAACTGTTCCATCAAAAGATAACGCCATAAGTTCAAAACCACCTGCGATTTCATCAACTACCTCAAAGCCGTTTTTTTCAACGAATTTCTTATCGGTCAAGAATGGTGTTTTCTTTTTTGAACTGATAACACAAACGCCGGACTTATTTTGCCGCTTTGCATCCTCGATACAATAATTCAGTAACTTTTTCCCGTGACCTTGACCTTTATGACTGCCAGAGACCCACATACAATAAATATACAAATAATTCTCACCAACAACAGGCACCCAAGCATTTTCCAATGGCGCATATTCAATAAAAACTTTCCCATTTGCATCCAACTTGCGAAAAACATGTCCTTCTGGCAAGCGCTCACTGATCCATGCTCTTTTCGTATCTACACCGATCTGATGCTTTTTGCCTGAAATCGCGCAGCATAGATGTTCAGTTGCCACATTTTCGGCTGTTACATTCACATATTCGACCATCAAACTCCTCCTTTTATCTATTACTTCAAGTATAGCATTCGAACATCCGCAAACTCTTTCATTTTTTTAATTTATCTCAAATAGAAACAGAGGACTTAAAAAAGTCCTCTGCTAAAAATGGTTCACTAAACTATTTCTGCATGGCTAACTCCTCTGCAATCAAGCCACCTAAAATTTTCATCCCGGCTTCAATTCGTGCTTCATCCATACACGAAAAATTCAATCGCAGTGTATTGAGTTTAGGATTCTCCGCGTAAAAGGATTCCCCGCTGACGAAAGCAACCTTTCGTTTCAAACTCATCTCCAATAATTCTGTCGTGTTAATCTCCTTTGGCAATTCTAACCAAATAAATAAACCGCCCTCGGGATAGGTGTATTGTGTATTTTTAGGAAAATATGTTTCAATTGCTGAAATTGCCGCATCCCGTCGGAATCGATAGGTTTTGACTAATTTGGCAATATGATCGTCTATACTGTTGGTTTGAAGAAATTGAAAGATCTGCATTTGAGCAAATGTGTTGGATTGAAGGTCCGTGCTTTGCTTAATCAAAACCAGCTTTTCAATCACTGCTGCATCGGCAGAAATCCAACCAATTCGAAGACCTGGGCATAAAACCTTCGAAAAACTGCCGGTTCTGATCACATTTTCGGCCTTGGGAAAGCTAAACATTGGCGGAGTAAACTCGCCGGAATATCTCAGCTCCTCATAAGGAGCATCTTCAATGATCGCTACATCATAACGGTTGGCTATTTCCAAAACTTGCTGCTTTCGTTCTAACGACCAAGTTTTCCCTGATGGATTCTGAAAAGTTGGAATCACATAGATTAATTTCACATCAGCTGTGGTTGCTAAAAGACGTTCCAAATCACTGACAATCATTCCTTCTTGATCCGTTTGAACTTCTAAAATTTTTCCTTCAAATGTTTTGAAGACATTTAACGCGGATAAATAGGTGGGGCTTTCACACAAAATGACATCTGATTTATTGATAAGCAGTTTTCCGACTAAATCCAAGGCTTGTTGAGAACCGTGAGTAATCAAAATGTTTTCGGCTGTTAATTGCGTTCCGATTTGATTATTTTCGCGTTGGGCAATCCATTCTCTAAGGGGAAACACTCCTTCGGTCGTCGAATATTGTAATGCTTGTTCTCCTTGATTCTTCAAAACAGCCATGCTGGCAGCGGCCATCTCTTCGATTGGAAAAAGTTCGGCTGCTGGCAATCCGCCGGCAAAGGAAATAATTTCTGGGCGATTTGTGACTTTCAATAATTCACGAATCTCTGAAGCAGTTAAGTTTTCCATTCGATCGGCATATCTCATATTTAATCTTCCTTTAAGTTTTTTCTCATTTTATCGTAATTTTCAAAAGTTGTATAGTCTCGCGAAAAATACTGCAAAAAAGACAGAAGCTCCATAAACCGCCTCTGCCTTTCTTACTTCTTCAAGAAAACTTATAAGTACATACTGTCTCCAGATTGATTTCCTAACCCTGGATGCTTATCGAACCGTACAACGCCAACAACGGCCTTATCGCCAACCGCTTCAACGATTTTAGCCGTACCGACATGACCAAAACCACCGCAAAGTTCGATTGCTTGCACACCGTCCTCAACTAACTCTCGTGAAACTGCGACTGCTTCGGCATAATCTACCACTCCTACCGTGGTCAACTCAACCGCCGGTGTAGTTACTACTGAACGATCCTTTTTACCATCCGCACCTTCTGCTACAAAAATGAATGCTGCTTTTAACATATGAAGCCTCCTTTTATTTTTAGCCCGTAATTGCCAGGTTAATATTTTTTTACATTGAAATCACAAATTTCTTTGTATACTTTTCATCGTCAAGCAATTCAATTGTAAAATCATGTTTATCGATGATCGTCTTAACGATCGCCAGTCCTAAACCGCTGCCTTGAAAATTTCGTTCTGTTTCGTTCTCGCTAACAAAAGGTTCAAAAAGCTGTTCGCGATCCTTCTGAGGAATCATCGTACCATTATCAGCAAAAATAATTTTCACAGTCGAGTCTTCCTCTACAATCGAAATCGCTAATTCAGTTTTTATCGGATTGTGTTTGCAGGCATTAATCAGCAAATTATTGAACACGCGCCGAAACTCGGTTTTGTCTAATGTACGAATAAGCGGTTCATCTGGTAAATCCAAAAGCAGTTCCAGTTCCTGATCCTCAATCAAATCATAATTATCTGCTACAGCTTCCTTCAGTAAATAGTTAACGGCACAGGCTTGCTTATTGAGGCTAAATTCCGCTGAGTTTAGTTTGGTATATTGAAACATCAAGTCCAATAGATCATTGGCCGATACTGATTTTCGATAAATAATCCCTGAAACCTCTTTGATTTCAGTTGGCTCAACGACTTCTTCATTCAATGCCTTGGAAAACCCTGTAATACTTGTTAGCGGAGTTTTCAAATCATGGGCGATATTGGCAAATAACGTACTCTGCTCTTTGGCAAGACGTTGGCTTTCTTTGCCGATTTTTTTATTCAAACTGCGATAAAATAAGAAAGAAAATCCCACCACTGCAAGAATTTGAAAGACTCCACTGAGAATCTGAAGCGGTATCTGATAGTTAATACCTAAAACTAATTCTTCCAATTGATTGAAAAACTCCTCAATCAAGCCGCCAACAATAGAAAGGCCTAGAAAATACAGGATGAATGATCTTAAAATTGCGTTTCTAAGTTGTTTCATGATGAGACCTCCAAACGATACCCCAATCCTCTGATGGTCTTGATTCGTTCAGCCCCTATTTTTTCCCGCAGCTTGCTCATCATGACACGGACATTGTTGTCACCAATTAAAGAATCTTGCCAGCCGTATTCATAAATCTGTTCCTTAGTAAACACTCGTCCAGGCTGCTCCATCATTAATTTAAGAACACGAAACTCAACTGCCGTTAATTCAATCGCTTGTTCTTTAACATAAGCGATACAAGCGTTCGTATCTAGTGCCAGATTTCCGACGTTCAATCGTGCAATTTGAGCTTCCTTGGAAACACCTAAAGCATGATATCTTCGCAATAAAGCATTCACTCGTGCGATCGCTTCGTGAGGATCAAAAGGTTTCGTCAAATAATCATCCGCTCCAATCTCCAAACCAAAAATTCGATCTGAGGCTTCGACTCGTGCGGAAATTACTAGGATAGGCAAATTGCTGTTTTTTCTCACTGTCCGAATTAATTCAAAACCATCGATTTCCGGCATCATGATATCGACTATCAACAGATCGATCTTTTTTTCCGTCATGATCGCTAGTGCTTCACGTCCGTTGGCAGCTTCGTAATGGTTGATCTGCTCATTTCTTAAATACATCTTCAACAGTTTGATGATTTCCTTTTCATCGTCTACATGTAAAATATTGTACGTCATCAGCCATCCTGCCCCTTTATAAAATCGTCATTCCCTACTAATAATTTTACCATAGTTGACTAACAGCAGACGTGCCCCTTTTCTAAGTTTCAACGGCTAAGACTTTTTCATTGATCTTTTCGATTCGAGTTTCTAAATTCTGACCTGAATACTTTCCTAAAAAAAGATTTTCTTCAATTTGTCCATCTTCCATGAAGAAGACTTGTTCACTTTGAGCCGCAACCTTTGCATCATGGGTAACGATAACAATCGTTGTCCCTTCTTCATTTATCTTCAATAAAATGTCCATGATTTCTTGAGCGGCCTTGGAATTCAAAGCGCCTGTAGGTTCATCGCCAAAAATAATACTCGGTTGGCTCATCAACGCCCTGCAAATCCCCGCCCGTTGCAACTGTCCGCCAGAGACTTGGGTAATCTTGCGATCTTTCAATTCTTTAATTCCGACACTTTCCATCAAGTTTTTAGCGTGCTTGGTTAATTTATCCGTCATCTTTTTATCACTCAAGCTCGGCAAAATGATATTGTCGATCAGCGAAAGATTTTTTAACAAGGTTGGTTGCTGGAAAACAAAGCCCATTTGTTCACGGCGAATATCTGCCAATTGTTTTTCTGTCATTTGAACCAGCGGCTGTTGATTAAACACGACCGTTCCCGAATCGATTCTGTCCATTCCGCTGATCGCATAAAGCAACGTCGATTTGCCTGAACCAGAGGGACCCATGATCGAGACAAATTGTCCTTTCTGTACTTGAATGCTGACTTGATTTAACACTGATACCTTTTCTGTTCCTTCACCAAAGCTTTTGACAATATCTGTTCCATTAATTAGTGTATTCATTCTCTTTCCCATCCTTTAGTCTTTAAGATTTTCGGCGATTTCGATTTTTCCTGCTTGTGCGGTAACTGCTTTAGTCGCTAAAACGGTAACGATCAGCATCAAGAGTGGACAGCCTAAATAGATCAATAAGCTTCCAGTCAGCTGAACATTAACTCCGCCCAATGCGGAAGCAACTAGACCAGACATTGCTTTTCCGACTGTCATGGATAACAATGTGCCGATCGTTAATCCAAGAACCAAGACGGTTAAACTGCGCGATAAATATTGCTGATTAATTCTTTGATTGGTAAAACCGATAGCTTTTAATGCGGCGATCTCTTTTTTATCCTTTGCCAATAGTAATTTCATGAATAAGGAAGTGATTAATGCTGTAATCACTAACGCGACGACTAGAGCACCAACTGAAATCAACCGCAGAGATTGGATTGTTGATCCAAACGTTTGATCACGATATTCCCGCGCATTATTCATTTTTGCGAAAGGCAAATCCTTTTTATATTGCGTCATTTTTTGCGTTACTTTGGCTGAATCTTTCAATCTAATATAAATATCGGTCCAAATATTCGTTGCTTTTTCGTCTTTGAATGTCGCCTTGGCCGTTTTCCCACCATTAAAAAGATTGGCATAAATACCGCAGACAGTGAAGGTTTCTTCTTGACCGTCGCGGATCAAAATCATTGAATCCCCAACCTTTTTACGATATTCCTCCGCATTTATTGTTGATAAAGCAAGCTCATTCGCTTTTTTGGGGGCGTTGCCTTTCAAATAGTCCACCGGAAATTTTTGATGATTGCCTAATTCGACTGACAAAACATTATCAGTCGTCCCGGCATCCTTAACATCAAAATTCTTGGTAACAATCTTACTAAAGTCTGCAACATCTGGATCTTGTTCTAAATAGGTTTCAATTTTCTGCTCAAACTTCGCGTTATTAGTCGATTGGTATAAGCTGGTTCCGATGTCCACCTTGCGGCTGAACCCCATATTCTCGACAAAAGCATCTGAGGAAGTCGTATGATAGACGAGCGCTGGAACAATCATAATAAAGGTTGATATGATGAAAACCAGCAGCATTGTCAAATAAATCTTTTTACGATTAAAAATATCGATAATCCCCAAGCGTGTATCAACTGAGAAAAAAGTTAATTTGCGCAGATTGAAGCGGGTCTTCGTATTGACCTTTTCATTTGAACCGCTAAAACGAATGGCTTCAACTGCCGAAACCTTTTTGAAGCGATTGAGCAAACTGTAGACATAAACGATTATCAACAGCATGACTGCCACGACTCCGATGATTGCCAGTACCCAACTCAATCCTTCATTATTACTTTCACCCATGAAAAGCTTGATGTTTTTCAATAGTAAATAACTCATCGGTAAAGAGATCAAATAACCTAGTAAGCTACCAACAATCGAAATTGCTGCATATTTTGCTAAATAAATCTTCTTAATATCTCTTATCTGTAACCCAATCGCCTTCATCACACCGATTTCCCGGTAATCCTCTTCAATTTTCGCTAGCAGCGTAAAACGGATACACATAAAAGTCATCAACACAACCAGCAAGCTGATCAGTAGCAGGATTCCGATCATGATGCCATCAGACATCGCATTTCCTAATTTGAATAACCGATGCGAACCACTTGGCCCGTTGACCTCCAATCCTGCTTTTTTATAAGCAGACTCAAATTGATTGAGTTTACTAGGATCTTTTAATCGGAATTCAATAATATATTCCAAGCGGCCTTTTGAAAAAAGTTCATCATAATCTTTTTGGTGCAGTAAAAGCCGCTTTGAACCGGCCATTTGCGAGTTCATTGTGCCATCTCGCAGAAAGCCCGTCACAGTAAATGTCTTCCCAGCAATTTTCGCTTTATCGCCAATCTTGGCGAACCCTTGCTTTTTGAATGCGACCGGCACATAAAGCTCGCCTGGTTGCGGCTGAATCGGTTGATTGTCCATATCTACAAAGTAATCAAGGTTTTTATTCTGAACAGCAAGCCCGTTATCCTCTACACTGTCCGCAAAACTATGCTCACCGATTTCAATATCTGAACCACTCAGATTTAGAAACTCAGAGGCTTCATAAGCCGCCACATTTCCATTATCCTTCACAAATTTAGCTAACCTGGGCTCATTCAGCTCTCCCGTGTGCATTTGCATGTAGTGTGGAGATTGCGTTTTTTCCATCAAGGTATCAATTGATCCGGCTAAATTCACACTCAAAATCATTGCCAGTGCTACCAGCATCGCAGCCACCGTGATGAAGATTGTTGTCGTTGCCGTAATCAGCTTGCTGTCCCGCACATCATTTCTTATAATTTTTCGATACATCATTTGTCACTCCTACCCTCATTAATAAGTTCTCTCTCTACTATAGAGAAGGAGTCTTTCTGGAACGTACACGAAATATTAACCTAGCATTAAAATAGTGAGTAAGATGAAAAACGGACCTTATTTCTTTAAAAACCTAACTATCAATTCATAAAAAAAGACTTCAAAGAGAATCATGAACCATCTCCTTGAAGTATTTCTATTTTCTAAAATCAAATGTAATTAACCGATCCATGATCTGCACTAGTTCTTCTATCGACTCTTTTTGCCCACGATTGATCCAGTCTTGCAGTACGCCGAACAGTGCGTTGCTCAAAAATATTAACGCATAATGTTCTTCGATATCATTTTCCAGCTCCAAATCCATTTGAGGGAAAATATTCGTACGCGCATTTTCTCGCATCATCCGCTTAATGTAGTTTTGAACTTCTATCGAGCCATTCTCTGAAATCAAAGCGGCGATGAGCTTGCAGTCATTTTGCAAATACGTCAGCATATTAAAAAATAGCTTCTTTTTACTATTCTCATTATTCGCCTGAACAAATTGATTGGCCTGATCGCGAAACTCTTTCAGATTCACTTCAATCAAGTCATATTTATCTACATAATGCAGATAAAAGCCGCTTCGGCTGATCTCCGCCTCTTCACAAATAGTCGTCACAGTAATCTGTTCAAATTTTTTAGTTTGAAGCAGACGTGTCATCGCTGACAGAATACTTTTTCGTGTTCGATAATAACGCAGATCATTCTCTTTCATTGCCGGTCCCTCCAAAAATAGTGAGCATTATTTTTCATTCTGTCCATTACAAGTCTTCTTTACTTGCATCACAGAGTCGTCGTTTTATAATCCATATAGTACAAAATGATAGACACGATGTCTAATAAATAGTAGGAGGGAATTATTTTGAAGACAGAAATAAATACCGTAGCAGAAATTTCTCACGCCTATAAAGCTTTCGAGAAGCGCGAGGTTTTGAAGGATGTCACTCTTCAAATCGAAGCCGGAAAAATTCTTGGACTAATCGGACCGAGCGGTGCTGGAAAATCCACTACCATAAAATGCTTGCTGGGCATGGAAAAGCTGGATCAAGGAGATACTAGTATTTTCCAAACAAAAATGCCTAATCGGAAAATCCTAAGCAGAATTGGCTACATGGGACAAAGCGATGCTCTATATGATGACTTAACTGCAAAGGAAAATTTATTATTCTTTGGGCAATTGATGGGGATGTCTAAAAATGAATTGAATCAGGCAATCACTAAAAATATGGATCTAGTTAATTTATCTGAATTTTTAAACCAACGAGTAGCTACTTTTTCTGGCGGTATGAAACGCAGACTTTCCTTAGCTACCACGCTATTATCCAATCCCGATCTAATTGTTTTAGATGAACCGACAGCAGGCATTGATCCCAGCTTGCGAGTCGCCATCTGGACGCAGCTGCGTTCTTTAGCCAACCAAGATAAAGCCATCGTTGTCACTACCCACGTAATGGATGAAGCGGAAAAATGCGACTATGTCGGCTTGATCATTGATGGAAAACTTTTCGCATTTGGCAGCCCGGCGGATCTTAAACAGAAATTTGAAGCAGACTCAATCGAGGAAGTTTTCTTAAAAGCGGAGGGTGACACAAATGAAGCGTTTTAATGCAATTTTGACCAGAGTCTTGAAAGAACTGATTCGCGATAAAAGAACCTTAGCCTTAATGCTGATCGCACCGATAATCGTTTTATCATTAATGAATGTCGTCTTCGATTCGAACTCAGAAACCCATGTAAAAATTGGGGTAGATGACACTGTTCCCACCTCTTTAGTGAACAGTTTTCCTTCTGATAAAGTTAAAACAAAAAAATATTCCGATGATGCGACCATTCATGAGACGATGAAAAAAAACAATCTAGATGCCTTTATCACAATCGATGGGGCTACCATTAAAGTAGCTTACGAAAATGAGGACCCCAGTAATACCGCGCAAATCAAAGGGATGATCCAAACTATTTTAACGGCTAGTAAAATGAAGGAAATTAGTAAAGATTTGCAAGAACTAGCTGTTAAAACACATACACCAATCAACATCCAGAACTTTAAAATTGAAGACTCCTATGTATATGGCAGTGCAGACAGTACTTTCTTTGACAAAATATTTCCAATACTAATTGGCTTTTTCGTCTTCTTCTTTGTTTTCTTGATTTCAGGAATTGCTTTATTAAGGGAACGGACTAGCGGGACTTTAGAACGTTTATTGGCGACACCAGTAAAACGCAGCGAGATCGTCTTTGGCTATCTAGTAGGATATGGGCTTTTTGCGATTATTCAAACCTTTGTGATCGTCTTCTTCTCGATTTATGTGCTGAATCTCCAAATCGAGGGAAGTCTGATTTGGGTACTCGCGACAAATATCCTTATTGCCTTGACCGCACTTTCTATGGGAATCTTCGTTTCCACCTTCGCCAGTTCAGAGTTTCAAATGGTTCAATTTATTCCGTTAATCGTTATTCCGCAAGTTTTCTTTTCTGGACTGATTCCGCTGGATACGATGGCTGACTGGGTACGATACCTGTCTTATATCTTCCCTCTGAGCTATGCCGGAAATGCTTTAACAGCTGTCATGATCAAAGGACAAGGCTGGGAAAACATCTGGCCAAATTTGGCAATCTTAGTATTATTCATCGCCGGGTTCACCTTGCTAAATATTACCGGTCTGAAAAAATATCGGAAGGTGTAATACCGGTCAATAACTCGTCCAATCAAAAAAGTGACTTATTTATCTCTTTTTCTATTGCTTTTATTTTTTAATGTGATATATTTATCTCGTTAAGAGACAAATATGTATCATTGGAGGAGTTAAAATGAAAAAGGGAAAAATTAAAAATTTGGTTGTTTCGGGGATTATTTGTGTCATTGTGCTAGTGCTGGCCACCGTTCATTCGGTCTTATACAACGATAGTCGCTTGGTAAAACCAACTGTGGTTTCCGAGTATGTATTCAGTGTGAAGGATTTACCGATGTGGATTGCCATGATTCTTGTATTTATCTATGTGCTGTATTTAGTAGTCACGTTTTTCAAGGTCATTTTGAAAAATAAAACACTGGAAAAGAATCGTACCAGAAAGATTCACCCAATGTTAGGACTTTTAGGATTTGCTGGATTTCTAGGTTTTCTTGGTTTTTGGACGTACAGTGAATTCGGTATCATTTATCCCTTCTTTGCTTTTGTCTTCTTCGGCTTTTTTGGTTTCTTTTTTGAAGGCAAGTTATCCGATACATTAAAAGATGAATTGTATGAAGAAAATGAAAAGAGAGCGGAACTGAAGGCTTATAAAATCGGCTTTCTATTATTATTTCTATCTATTTGGCTGATTGCCCGCGGGATGTTGTCTTGGAATCTTGAATGGTGTGCTATCTTTATGTTAAGCTCAATGTCGCTGATCTATGGAGTCGTATTATTTCTCAGTAAATATTTTTTATATCGATTTGAAACAGAGGCCTAACAAATGAATGTAAAATTCGAATGTCACTTAAAAAAATATCGTACGCTGAAGGGCTTGACCCAAGAACAACTAGCCGAGTTAGTCGGCGTACGGCGGGAAACGATCATGCGCTTAGAAAAGGCGCAATACAACCCGTCACTAAAACTAGCACTGGATATTTCAAAAGTTGTCGATACACCAGTCACCGAGTTGTTTATTTTCGAATAAAACAGTGTCCAGTAAAAGATTCATTTCTTTTGCTGGACACTGTTTTTACTATTTAACTGAACCAATCAAAAAGATTCCCAATGTAATTAGTGCGGCACCTAAGCTGATCACTTTTAGTTCTTTTCTTGTTTTTCGAACTTTTAAAATGAACAATCCGGCGTAAATTGAGATTAAGACTGCTAATTGTGAAAAAGTAAAGCTTTTGGCTACACCGATGATTGGCATCGTGAAGAATAGACTTATATTAGCAATACTCCACGCAATGCCCGTTCCAAAGTTTTTACGAATTTGATTTCCATCGATCGCATTTCTTTTCGTAATCGAAAACAAGATCGAAGATAGCCACATTCCGATTGCTTGCGGAAACAACACCTCTGCCCCGCTGGTTTTAAACGCTTGTGGTAAGGTGACGTAAAAGGTTAAGGCAATTGAGGATATCAGTAGACAGAAAACTGCTCTGCTTTTTATAGCAGATGATTGTTGCTGCATCCCTTCCTTTTCTAAATAAGCTGTCAAAATGATCCCTACAACAATCAAAAAAATTCCCATTATTCCTGTGATAGCAATCGACCAACTCGACCATTCGCCAAAAAATAATGCGGCAATAAAAGTCGTTCCAATTAATTGGGTTCCATTAGAAATCGGCATAGCCTCAGATACTGGCAAAAATTGAAAAGAGTGGAACTGCAAGTATTGTCCAAACGACCAAAAACAGCCTGAAAGAAAGGCGGCAGCAAAACCATGCCAATTATAAGAAGGCTGAACAATAAATGTAAAGAACATTCCCATCAGCAAGGCAATCGTCGTAGTCCCTAAAAGTTGATTGATCGGTTTTGCATTTGTTAATTTTGCAATAATCGGCATAAATCCCCAGCCTATTGCAGGTAATAAATATAAAAAGGTCATTCTTTTCTCCTAAATATTCTAATAATTTGTTCAAGAAAGTAGGTGTGACAAAAGTCTTGTCACACCTACTTTTTCCGTATAAACGGCGTTCCAGAAGTAGCTTCTTTGGAAATAAGCCGAAATTTCACAAAAATTTGAGAAGCAATTTCCGGAAATTCCTTCTTATTTCTTGAAGCTGCCCACTTCTATCACGGCCTCTTTCTCTTAAGCTAAAATTTAAATAGTTCATCTTGGACGGTGACCTTTTGGTTTTTCATTAACAGTTGGCCTTTAATTTTCTCAGGAAAAACTACGATAATCGTATCTTCTTTTTTTGAGCTGGTTAATTGCGAAAGATCCATGACGGCAAGCAAAGTCCCTGCCTTTACTTTTTGACCTTGTACTACCTGTATTGAAAAAGGGTCCCCCTTAAGCTCCACCGTGTCTAATCCCATATGAACTAATATTTTTTCTCCAGTTTTAGTTTCAATTGTAATAGCATGCAGTGTAGGAAAAATGCTCTCAACAATTCCCTCAATTGGAGCATAGACCTTGCCATCATGTTGACCGATCGCATAGCCCTCGCCCATCATTTTTGAGGAGAAAACCTCGTCTTTCACTGCTTCTAAAGGTAGAACGTGACCATTCGCAACAGATTTCAAAACTTTCTTTGTTTTAAAAAAGAGCATCTTCTCATCACCTCTAAACTAATTCTGGCCAGTAATCTTTGTTCGCCTCGATCATTTCATCTAAAACCTTTTTCGCAACGCGCGCATTTGGCACGGTTTGATTCAGTGTAAATGCCTGCAAAGCTTTTTGATAAGAGCCTTCAAAATAGGCATCGACTAGTAATTTTTCAGCCGCCACTTGAGCCTCCATCAATCCTTTGTGGAAATCACTGATCGGCTCTCTCAAAGAAATAGGTTCAACCCCCGTTGCTCCCACATAGGCTGGTACTTCGACGACCGCGTCTGATCGTAAATTAGGAATAGCGCCTTGATTTGGCACGATCAGCATAAAGCGGCGGCGTTCATCATTTAGTAAAGACGTGGCCATATCGACGATGTATTGACCATGTTCGCCAAAATTGAAGTTTAAAATATCTTTTGTCGCTCCACCACGAATCTTCTCTGCCATTTCTCTCGTATTTTTTTCTCTGCCTTCCATCACCATGTTGGCACGCGTATAGTTTTTATCGGAATGTTCCACCACCATATCCGAGTACAAATAATACTCCAAATAATTGTTCGGAATATTTTGCGGGAAGTTTTTCGTGATTACAGACATCATACTGAATGCTTCCTGCCAAGTTTTATCTCCGGCATTAAAATCAGCGACTTGCATTTCTTGAGTCGTCAGCTTTTCAATAATTTCAGGCATCACATCTCGTTTCAATTCTTTATCATAGATTGACGTGTACCAGCCGAAATGATTCAGACCATAATACGTCGGAATCCAATTTTTCCGATCATAACCATAATTGATCGCAATCGTCTCTTCAATTGAAATCGTCATATCACAGGCATTGATCATTTTCGCCTTAGGATATTGTCTGCGCACGGCCTCCGAAACGATTGATTCAGGATTCGTATAGTTGAGAATCCAAGCATCTGGTGCATATTTTTGAACATATCCAACGATCTCCAGCAACCCGCTCATTGACCTCATCCCATATGCGAAGCCACCCAGACCGCAAGTTTCTTGCCCGACTAAGCCGTGGCTCAATGGAATTTTCTCATCCTTTTCACGCATCTTCATTCCGCCAACTCGGATTTGTGAGAAGATGAAGTCGCATCCTGCAAAAGCTGTCTCCGGATCTCCAGTTGAAGAGATTACGACATCTTTAAAGCCTTCTTTTTCCAGCATATATTGAATAATCAAATACATATCGGCATTTCTTTGAGCATCAATATCATACAAACGAATCTCCGAAAGTGGTAAACGATCCGCATTGTTTAGAACCGCTTGAATAATTCCAGGTGTGTAAGTACTTCCTCCACCAGCAATTGTAATAATTTGTTTTTTCATCATAGTCTGCGTCCTTCCTATTGCTCCAATAATTTATTAAATTCTGCCATTACGTAGGTCACTTCTAACCCGATAATGACTTGGTAATTTTTTTCAGTCGGTTTGATTACACCGCTGACTCCCAATTGTTTGATTCGTTGTTCATCAACGACTGCTGGATTTTCAACTTCAACCCTCAGACGTGTATTGCAGCTGAATGCATCGGTAACATTTTCTTTGCCACCAAAAGCCTGCAGCATTTTTTTCGCCATGTATTCATAGTTTTTGCTAGCTAAATCTAACTCTTGCTCTTCCTCAACCGCCTCAGTTCCGAATTCTGTCGCCACTTCTCTTCCTAAAGTTTGAATATTGCGTTTCTTAATCAAGTAGTAAAAAGTAAAGTAGTATAGTGCGAAGAAGACAAGGCCGATTGGGATGATCAAAATGGCATTCGTCGCTATTCTAAAATTGATCAAATAATCGACGATACAGGCACCGAAAGTAAACCCAATCCGAATGTTTAGCAAATAGCAGACAATTCCGGCTAACCCAGCAAATGCGGCATGTATCACGTATAGCATCGGTGAAAGGAACATAAAACTAAATTCCACAGGTTCGGTAATATTTGAAATGAATGATGTTGCCGCCCCACTGCCCATGATCCCTTTGACCATAGCTTTATTTTCTTTGAAAGCAGCTCGATAAATTGCTAGACAGATTGCTGGTACGCCGAACATCATGACCACGAAGAACCCAGATAAGAATAGTCCTGCTTGAGGATCACCGTTGATAAAACGAGTCATTTCACCCCGGAATACTTCTCCACTCGGTGCGGTATAGCTGCCCAAGTCGTAGTAAACATACGTATTCAACACATGGTGAAGACCAAATGGAATCAGCAGACGATTAAGGAACATGAAAATCCCAACGCCCAAAGCACCCATATTGACCAACAATCTGGCAAAACTATCAATCCCCGCTTGAGCAAACGGCCATAAGAAACCAAACACCACTGACGTAATCGTTTGTAAAATCATGACCATCGTCAATGGAAATTTCTCACCGGCAAAGTAAGAAAAAACCATCGGCAATTTCTGTTCTTTGAAGCGATTGTAGGTCCAAGCCGCAATCAGCCCTGAAATGATTCCGCCGAAGATTCCCATATTGACAGCCGGATTCATAATCTCCAACCCTTTTTTCAACGTGGCGATCGCCAGAAATCCTGTAAGTGCTGGGATTCCCTTATCTTTCGTTTTAGCAAAACCAATCGTTACCCCAATCGCGAACAGGATATCCAGATTACCAAAGACCGCATTTCCAGCGGCGCCAATTACTGGAATGTTTAACATATCATCGGCTGAGAGACGCATGATCAACCCTGCCAACGGCATCGCGGCTACTGGAAGTAGCATGGCTCTACCTAACTTTTGAATATTTGCTTTGAAATTTGACATTTTTTGCTCCTCCTTAGGCTATATATCTTTGTACGTAACCAACTCAATCAACCGATCTTCTTTAACTTGCTGCGCAAATTCCGAATGAATCAAAAATTCAACCTGATTGATTCTCGGATAAACAAAACTCGACCCTTGCAGTAAGGCCTGATCAAGGTACGCCGTATGACACATAATTTCAATCGATTTTTCTTCCCGTAAAAGCTGCAATAAACGCTCTAAATATTGATCAATGGAACAATTGATTTGCCGCTTCTCGATAACAGTTTCCCCAACATCATCGAAGTACGGTTCAAAATAATCTACATGTCGAACTTCTGCTTTTTTCTCAAAATTTCCACGAACCGGCAAATCATATTTTTTGGCCAATGCAATGACCACTTCCTGATTCATTCCAAATGTATGTGTATGATGATGACTGTCTAAGTGCGTTGGAATAATTCCCGCTCGATACACCTTCTGAATCTGCGTATTCCATTCTTGATAAAGCTGATCTCCATCAACCTCAAAAGGTTGCGTATAAAATGATAAGTGCTTAAAGTTGTCACCATCCATCAGACTAGCTACATTTTTCAGCAGCGGCTTGCCGCACGTTAACGTCAAATGAACGCCAACACCTAGATTTGGCAGCTCTCTTTTTAGTTTCACCGCGTGATCAAATCCCGGCATATTCGCCATTAACGTTGTTGAGGTTAAGATTCCTCGTTGGTAGGCATCCACAATCCCATAATTCACACCGTGACTGTAACCAAAATCATCTGAATTGAAAATTACTTTTCCCATTTTTTTCTTCCTTTCTTTTTATACTAAAAATAGACGCAACCTAATGAGCACAGATTAATTTCTGTGGTTCAAAAGGTTGCGCCTACCTAATAGTTACGCCCTACTTATTGAATTCTTGCCAAGTGAATAGCCAAATAAATAACCTCATTTTCTTGAACAGCCAGATCAAACGTTTCTTCAATCATTTTTTTGATGGCGATTGCTGTTTGATAGGGTTTGCTATCCTTAAACGTGCTAGTGAAAAAACCGATATTCTCGGTTGGAGACTCTTCTTGATAAATCAAACGTTTCACTAAAAACTTGATATGGATCATCATCCGATGATAGGTTAGTGAGTCCTTATCGAACCGATAACCATAATTTTTTTCCAAGTCCTGTAAAATTACTTTAGTCATTTCCAGGATCTTCAAACTGTTCAAACTGTTCCGCTCACCCAACTCCGCATTGATAATATGCATCGTGATGAAGCCGACCTCATTGGCGCCTAATTCTGTATCGTAGCGTTGATTGATCAAGGAGACGACTTCATTGGCTGTGGTATATTCATCAGGATATAATAGCTTCATTTCTGGTAACATAATCGCTGTGACTTGGCTGTCTTCCTTTTTTCGTTGAATCGCGAAGTAGATATGGTCCGTCAGCGCAATATAAATATTCGAATCTAAAGGTGAAGCAATTCTTTTCGAAATAAATTGAATGATCTCTTCCGAAAACTCAAGAAATTCGATTGGAATTTGAGCTGCCATTTCACTAAACATTTTAGTTTTTTCCTTGGAATCCAAGGTGAAAAATTTATCTGCAAGAGTCGGGTCAAACATCTGATTGACGACAGCAGAAAAACCGATTCCTTTGCCCATCGCAATTTTTTCTATTCCTTCATCATCAATTAATACCACATTATGATTGATCTTTTTAACAACCTTCATAGTTGCACCGATCCTCTCTCTATAAATGCTCCCGAATTTTTAATTTAAGCAACAAAAAAACGACCCAAGGAAAGTGTCTTTCCTAGGTCGTGCCTAATTTAATAGTTACACCCCATCTGTTTACACGCTCAATATAGCAAATAAAAAAAGCGCTGTCAACGATTTTTCGAAGTCTCTTTTTTTATGTCTTTATTTTCCCAATAACAATTCCTAAGCTTCGAAAAAGCTGCTCATTTTTGAAATCACTAGATCGAAGAATTAATATTGAATTCTTTTTATAACAGATAACCAATGTAAATCTAAATTTTTATACTATTCAATACTAAAAAAAGAATCCCGCTTATCATAAAACACCACCAAAATAACGAAGCTCATAGTTCTATACTGACTATGAGCTTCATAAAATTCAGATAAAAATTGTCTAGTTAAACAGTTTTTGATTAGTCATCTGTTTCAGATTCTAATACGTCACCTGATTTCGCATCGATTTTAACTTCGGTTTCTTTGTGGCCATCCATTACTTTGACTTCCCAGTATGTTTTCCCCATGTCTTTGTCCAAGCTCCAATCAGTAGCCTTTCCTTTGCCGACATGTTTTACAGCGATATCAGAAACTTTTTCAACACTCAAAAGATTGTCTAAATCCAGTTTATCTTCTTTTCTTTTCACGCCATCTTTATCTTCTGTATCTAGGTTCTCTTCACGTTCCTTGGAAACCTCTTTTGTATCTGCATCTACTCGTACTTCGTATTCCTTGTCGTCGTCGACACCTTCGATTTTATACAAATACTTGCCGAAAGATGTTTCTAAATCAACGGATGTAATATCGCTATCCGGATATGCCTCCTGATATGCCTTGATCGCATCATCTACACTAACTTTAAAATTCGTATTCGCTTCGCTGCTTGTTTGGCTATTGCTCGTTTGACTCGTTTTTTGTGTGCTGGAGCTTGAACTTGCCGAATCATCTGAATCTGTCCCACAGCCAGCTAAACCTCCCAATAATGCAACAGATAAACCTAAAATAACTATTTTCTTCACGATTATTCTCCCCTTCTCTCATTTATGTCTCTTATTTTATAATCTTTCTTTTAAAACTAAATACATCTGGCGACCTATTATAACTACTTTATCATCCCAAATAATTTATGCAATATAAAAGATCAGGTTTTAATTATTTAATTTATGTGTAATCTCACAACCAATCATTCAACCCAATTCGACGATACGTCGATTGTAGTTTTCCAATTTCGTGTTTAAACTGATGAAAAATCAATGGAGGAAGCTATGCATCCAGCAATCAGTGTAAACAATCTTACCAAAAAATATAAAGAAAAATCCGTCGTTGACGCACTCAGTTTTGACATAGAAAAGGGCAGCATTATGGGATTGCTTGGACCAAACGGCGCCGGCAAAACAACGACTTTAAAAATGTTGACTCATCTGATCAATAAAACTGCCGGCGAAATTTTGATTAATAATCTTTCTTTAGAGGCGCATCCAAAACAGGCCCTTCAAATGGTCGGCGCCTCGTTAGACACCCCAGCTTTTTATAATGAGTTCACTGCGCTAGAAAATTTGAGTTACATCGCCAAGTTGCATGAAAACATCAGCACCCAGAAAATCACACAATTACTTGAGCTGGTTGGACTTTCCGCAGAAACAACAAAAAAGGTTCGACATTATTCACTTGGGATGAAACAACGCTTGGCTTTAGCAAGAGCATTGATTCATGAGCCCAAAATCGTCATTCTTGATGAGCCTGCTAATGGACTTGATCCACAAGGAATGCGGAAACTTTATCAATTGATCCGATCATTAGCACTGGAAAAACAGGTGACGTTTATTATCTCTTCTCATCAGCTTTCCGATATGGAGGAATTATGTACGGATGTGATGATCTTGAACAAAGGGAAAGCTATTTTACACGGGAAAAC
Source organism: Enterococcus malodoratus (assembly GCF_027659535.1). Taxonomy (NCBI): domain Bacteria; kingdom Bacillati; phylum Bacillota; class Bacilli; order Lactobacillales; family Enterococcaceae; genus Enterococcus; species Enterococcus malodoratus. The sequence goes on from NZ_JAQDPG010000009.1 coordinate 119,791, forward strand.
CAAAGAGCTAGTCCAAAGAAAGAATGATTTGATCATTCTTTCTTTGGAAGATTCTCAAAAAGCATTCAATTGGCTGCAGGCCTCTTCACAAATTTATCTCATAGATCAACATGAATCAGATTTCCATATTCAACTCAAAGACATTTCCTTTGATACTTTTTTGAAGCAACTGGCTGCCAGTGGTTTAGTGATTCAGAGATTGAGTATTAAGCAAAAAAGTTTAGAGGATCTTTTTGTAGAATTGACGGAGGGCTGGGATTGAGATGGCTATTATGACTCGTTTAGAAATAAAACGACTGCTGCAGCAAAAATTAATTTATTTTTTTCTCGGACTATTTATTTTTGCGGTCATTGCTAATTCTGGTCTGCTCACTTCTGCGGCCTTGCGAGAGTTGGTGGATGCGGATGACCGAATTTTAGGCGGTCATTACTTTCCCGAATTTATGCTGCGGTTTTATTCCACGAATATCGGCGCCCTTTTTATGGCGATGATCACGACCCTATTTATCTGCGAAGATCGTCAGGCTGGACTCTTGATTCAACCGCTGCTGCACGGCCGAACGAAAAAGGAAGTACTTACTGCCAAAATAAACATGTTTTGCTTGTTTTCGCTAGTGATGGTAATAATTATTGGATTGATTGTCTACACGACTTCGTATTTTCGCTGGGGGGCTCAAATTTTCTCTGCACCTATATTCTCTCAAACATTAATCAAATATGCTTTAGTCGCCTTTTCCTTTATCCCGTTAGAGTTGTTTTTGATTTTACTTGCTGTTTTTGCCAGACATACGGTCATAGTACTTGGTGAAACCTTTTTGCTCTTGATGTTTTTCGTTTTTCTCAACCATAGCTTTCCAAAAGCTGCTTGTTTTTTCCCGCTGTACTATCCTTACGAATGGATTATCCAGCAGGAATTTCAAGCATTGACTTTGGCGGAAATTTATCCTGGTTTATTGATTTTTTTAGTTTATTCTCTTTTGATTTATTTTTTCATTATTCATTGCTCGAACAAAATAAACTTTGATAGATAGGAGCCGCAAATGACACGCTTATTACAATTTCAACTTGCTAAAGCCTTTCGACAAAAAGCTTTTTTTCTTTATCTGCTTGCTTACACGATCATTCTCTTGTCCGAAGGTTTAGCATTTAAACAAAATCCGCAAAATGATTTTGCTCAGGCCTATGCTGGCGGAAAGTTTTTGATATACACATTGCAGCTGCAATCTGCCTTGATTGGTCCGCTGTTTTTTCTTTTGTTAGCAGCCTTCGCAATCAACTTGGAGCGAACAACAGGAACTTTTCATTTGCCCTTGATCAATGGTCTATCAAAAAAACAGCTTCTCCACAGTAAATTACTCTATTTGATAATTTTGATGATTAGCAGCATTTCATTCCTAACTCTGTTTGCGTTTTTAGTCAGTGGTCTGCTGAATGGTTTTGGTTTTGTGTTCAATGGATTAACGCAATCACTTTTCACTATTTTTCTGACACTTATCCCATTGTTAACTACTTGTATTGGGGCGGTACTGTTATGTCTCTATACCAAGAATGTTGCGATTACAATGAGCATTGGTTTACTAATTCTGCTGGTCGATAATTTATTGAACCAGTTTATGGCAGGTTTCGTTTCAAATTTTTCTTTTTTATTTTATAATTACGCTTTTTCACTTTATAATGGCCGACAGCTTCTTGCTAGGGATATTCCGTTGGGGCTCGGATTGAGTATTTTTTATGCTGCACTCTTTTACTATTTGGCTATGCGAAAAATTAAAAAAATAGAATTTTAAGGAAAAATCATGCTTAAGTTGGACGAAAAAGCCCTTTCACTTCGTTAAACTAGAGAAAAGCCTTGAGGAGAAGTGTCTATGTTGGAAAATTCGATGGGAAATTATATAAAAGAATTACGAGTCGCTAAGGGATTGACGCAAAAAGAATTAGCAGAACAAATCTTTGTTACGAATAGTGCGGTCTCAAAATGGGAACGTGGACTTGGCTGTCCGGAAATCAATACCTTGCCGTTACTAGCAACTGCCTTGGAAACAACAGTAGAAGAACTTTTGCAAGGAAGTGCTCTTTCTTTTGATGAGCCTCTGGTAAAAAAAACAATTGAAAAAGAAAAAAATTCCCCTTTGCCGCAAACTGCCTTGAAAGCACAAAGAGGAAAAGTTTTCTTTTTTACCTCTTCCATTCTATCGACCGCTTTCTTTTTAATGATTATTTTGATTAATGTGATCTTAAATCTTGATTCCGGTTTAAGCGGTGTACTGGATATCGTTCAACCATTAACAGTCGCTTGGATCGGAGCAACAAGTATTATCGGTTTTATTCCATGGTTGTTTTTCTATTTGATGGATCGATATCGAATGGTCGTGGATTAATTTTACGAGAAAGAGCGCTCGAACATGAGCCTCTTTTTTTAATGCTTTAAAAAAACCGCCATCTGCTTTTATGAACAGTTGACGGGGTGCCGCATTATTTTAGAATTTTATAGTATAAACTAGCCTGACCTATAACTTGCAAATCATGATATATTCTTCTTGATTTTCATCGATAATCTCAAAGCCGACTTGCGAATACATTTTCACAGCGTAATTGTCTTTTTGAACAGCCAATGAAGTCTGGGCATACCCCGACTCCTTCAATTTTTCTATCATCGCCCGCATGAGAGCCGTGCCAATCCCGAATCCACGATATTCTGGCTGTAATGAAATGGCGAATTCAGGTGTGTGATCATCGATTGAACCGAAGCCCTCAATATTTCTGACCCAAACAGCACCGACTACTTGGCTTTCGCTCTCGGCACATAAACAATAGTCTTCCTTATATCTGCCAAAATCTTGGATATAAATACTTATGCTGGGTTCATCCAATACTGATCTCGGAATAAGATTATTGGGGTCGCGTTGAAAGATTGCGTGATATAAAAATTCCTTTAGTAACGGATATTCTGAACTCTTTAGCTCTCGAATAAAATACTCCATGTGCTCCTCCTATTGATTTGACTTAATGAATCACCATTCGAATCAAAGCTAAAATAGTCAAATGTATTGGATAAAATCCGTAAAATCCCCATTTCACCCATTGCGGTGAATACCCTCTCTCACCATTATAAGCATGTAGCAAAGGAATCACCATCAGCGTACCTAAACCAGTGAATACTTCATAAAGCGGAAAGCGCTGCGGATCTGATAAATTCATCATTCCCAATATCAACACTAAGAAAGCCGTCATATAAACGACCGGCAACCAAATTCCCCTTGATTCATTCTTCCATTTATAGAACCCAAAAATTAATAATACTCCGATCAGAGACCAGTCAGATGCCATCGTCACTATTGAAAAGAAGATGACTAATAAATTCTGCAAAAAGGGAGATTTCACTTGCTCGTAAGCCATCAGTAGCAATAAACCCATCAGTAACGTGAAGAAAATATTATTGACCAGCTCAATCGGACTAAACGAATGGTTGCCGCCAAACAACATATGAAAAGGATAGATCGATACTAACCAAAATATGGCCATCCGTTCAGCGTACTTCCTGCGATTACGCGTATAGTGAAATCCTTCGACCAAAAGATACGCCATGATTGGAAAAGTCAGTTTGCCGATAAACTCTGTAAAAAAATAAAACGCATGTGACTGTTCGTAAATATCAAAACCACCACCAATGTGATTCAGCAGCATGGCAATTATTGCGATCACTTTTAATTTGAAACCATCAATTGATTTGTTCATATCCTACCTCCACCAAAAAATTATTACGTTAAGTATGCCATAGACTCGCTATTAATTACCTTACTTTGGAGAAAGTTGTGGAAAATACTTTGACTATTAATAATGTTTATTATTTTCAGTTAACATTTTTTCCTATATACTTAGAGGTATCTATCGATTGAAAGAAGGTTTAACATGAGACATGCCCTATCTTCTACTAAAAATCGTCAAATTGAATTAATTGAACTTCTCAGAACCGCAAACAATTATGTGTCTGTAAAGAAAATAGCCAAAAAAATTGAGGCCGTCCCTAAAACAATCATAAGCGATTGTCAAGAAATCGAAGACCAGTGGAGCGACATCGTTCAAATCGAGAAAAACGGCTCTGGGGACTTGCATCTAACAGAAAAAGATAATCATACCGTACATGAGATTTTCTCAGATATCCTTAAAGAGTCACCGACATTTCAGCTATTGGAAATCCTTTTTTTTCAACCAGGGAAACTGCGGACTGATTTGGAAAAGGAACTCTTTCTAAGTTCCTCCAGTTTGTATCGCCGGATCGTCAAATTGAACGAAGGGCTGGAGATGCGCGGCCTGCAGGTTGATCGAAACAACCTCACCCTTGTCGGTGCGGATGAACGACAGGTGCGGTTATTTATGGCTGATTATTTTTTGGAAGTTTACGATATTTATGAATGGCCATTTCAATTGGATCAAAAAAAGGTATTGGCAACGATTAATCATTTGAATGATCACCTCGAGTTAAAACTGAATTTTTTACAAAAAACAGAGTTTGCTTTTTTACTAGCAGTTAGTTTGATTCGTCAAGATCAAGGCTTTTTCAGTACTAAAAAGCAAAATGCTTTAGCCGCCGAAAATGTAAAAAGCTATGTATTGCCAATTCAGGAACTAATGGCACCTATTTCACTACCGGTTACTGAGGAAAGACAAAATGATTTAATCCAAACGATTTTTTGGTTTGATTTTGGCTGGGATAACGCGGAGGAAGAGGCCCGAATCGAACGCTTATGTAATCAAACGCTTACTTTGATGACGGATGCTTTGGGAATCGGTATTTCTGATTTAGGCCGCAAAAATTGTATTGCTCTACTAAAGGCGGTCTATGTTTCATATAAAGTTTATCCTTACGAAAAACACATCGCCTATAATCGTGACTTGTACAATAGTTTAACTGTTCAAAGAGATTTTGCCGTTTTTACTAAAGTATTGGAGAAAACCTTACGGGACCAAGAGGCAAAAACCCGTTTTCCTTGGTATTCCATGTATTTCCACCCGATCCTATTCAAGCTGTTTATTTATTGGGACGATCTGCCAGAACAATTAGATGCTTTGCGCAAACCCGTCGCAACCGAGGTTTGCAGCGATTTAGGTGCCAAGCATGCACAGTTTTTGGCGTATTATCTTAAAAAGAATTACCACGATAAGGTGTTGCTGGATGTCCAAGCAGATAAAATCTATGCCGAAGTCGCTCCGGAATCCCTTGTTTCCGATCTCTATGTTACTAATTTTTCTACACCCGAAATTCCTGAGGAACGACTATTTGTTGTGGAGGATGTCCCTTCTGCCAAAAACTTGTCTGCTCTAGGCAGGAAAATAGAAGAATACCGAATGGTGACCTTGATCAAACAACTTTCTTATTTAAATTAGCTGCGTAAAAGCGAATCGTACCTTTTCTAGGTCGATCCGCTTTTTTTATTTGTGCGTCAAGTTTAAATCAACTAAACATTCTAATCGTTCCAGCAGTTTTCTTTCGTTTGTCCCTAACACTGCGATTTGTTCACTCAACGGTTTCAACAGTTCTGGATCACCGGTTTTTCCTAATTTCCATAACTCTCCAGCAAGTAAATCCCATTTTTCAGCTAACTTAATAAAATCATTGCCGATAGCTGTAAACTCTTTGTCAGTTAAAATGTGAGCAGCCTCTATTAAAAACTCTCCGTACATCTTCCGAAAAATACCGCCGCCGGTTCCGCCATCTTTACTAATCTGAAAGTAATTGGTAATCCCCGCTGTCTTCAATTTTTTTTGATCGAGGGTACGCCACTTTACAATTTCTTGTGAAAATTTGGTGATACCATTGATACCAAGCAGCTTTGCGGGCGGATTCAGCATACTCTCACAAGTTTCCCTAATCGCTTCAGTGAGGGTCTCCGAATTCGGCGCTTCATAAGTTGTCATATCGAAGGTCAAGTATTTATTATTCGCCGGAAAGGGCCGGAACTTACTGCTGCGTGCCTGCGCCATTTCTTGATAACTTACTAAATGATACTCACTGGCGATCGGACCTTTGGGTGTTCGTATCGGAAAGTCCGAATGATCGCGATCGCTCACATAAAAAACTTCTTGTTCCTCATCATACCCAAATAGAACTACCGCGTGCCCGCCAAAATGACTGGACGGATTCATTCCTAAGTATTTCATAAAAGGCATATCCGCATAAATCAGAACCGGATGATCTTGCTGAAGCAACTTTTTCGTTTTTGTAAAACTGACTTCATAATTTTTGGGCTGATGGCAATTGATCTGGATCATTAATCGTTCAGCTAGCTTTTGCTCAAACTCGATTGGCTTCGTTCTGCCGAATACCATGGGCGAGTTAGCTAAATTGATATAAGTAAAGGCCAACCCAGAACCGATTCCAAATAGCATCGCTTCCGATAATGGACAGTGGTAATAGTCAAAAACCTGTTTCAAAGCATTGGTTATACAGTGTTCTCCACCCGCGGGTTTAAAGTCTTCAATAATATGTCGCATAGCATATGCTCCTTTCAACAAAAAGGCAGTCAGCTATAGAGTTGACTGCCTTTTGTTTTGATGTGTCTAATTTGATTTGGCTACAACAAATCCTGATTCGGTTACCCAATTATCTGGATTGGGATCTTCCCCTGGCGAGACGTGACCAATATTGATCATCGGTCCAACAATTTTGTATTCGTTGGCTTCAAGCCATTCGGCAATCGTTTGGGTGATTTTCGGCATTTGATCAAAGCTGCCGCTGAATGTTACTGAGGCCATCGTAAAGGCCGGCGCTTTTTTGAATTCTGCCGTTTCACTGTTAGGATACTCGCCTATCACACTAGTTTGAACTTCTACATCAGCGTCCTTGTCGACGTACTCTACATCATGAAACAGGGTCATATTCAATGGCGGCTGCTTCATCTTGGCTCCGGTTTCTGCCATGCCTTGCTGCAGTTTTTGCCACAATTCTCCCTCCAAAGTATAGTCTGAAAGTATTCCGCGAACACTAAGGACGTTTCTTTCAGGGATTTCTTTTACGACTACATTATATTTCGTCATGTCATTTCCTTCTTTCATATTTTGTTTGAGAAGGGAGACCATCCGCTGTTTTTTCAACAGCTCATCTAAATCCTCCTGCAGTTTCTCCTCTTGGAGCGTATAATGCTTTTCTAGAAAATCTAAATCATTCGTATCAATGATTTCTTTGATCGTTTTCAATGGCAGCCCAGTTTGTTGGAGCAGCTTGATCTGATTCAACGTAGCTAATTGTCCTGCCGAGTAATACCGATAATTGGTTTGGTCATCCCTTTTTTCTGGCTTTAAAAGTCCTAAAGCGGCATAGTGATCCAATGTTCGAACGGTGGTGTTTGATAGTTTTGAGAATTCTCCAATTTTAAACATATGCGTGTGCTCCTTTTTTCTTCGTTTCGCTAGCTTACTTATAGTATAGAGTCACACGTAACGTGGGAGTCAATCAAAAATAAACTTTTTTTTGAAAAGGCTTGTACATTACTTTTAGTAATGTCACTATTAGCAATATAGAAACGAGGAGGAATTTGAAATGACACTTTTTTCAATTATTGGAGCGATCATTTTTAGTTTGATGGCAGTATTGACACTTTTAGTTACACTTGGTTTTCCGTTAGGCGAGTTTACCATGGGAGGAAAATATAAAGTCCTGCCTGTTCACATGCGTTTTATGACCGGCAGTGCGTTCATTTTTCAAATAATTGCTGCCATCAGTGTCCTCTATGTTGGAGAGGTCATTTCCTTGAATATTCCCTACTCTCTCGCCCGCGGTGTTTGTATTTTCTTTGCTTTTTATCTTCTATTAAATACGGGGATGAATCTGATGTCCTTCAGCAAGAAAGAAAAATACGTGATGACACCTTTGGCATTGATTGGATCAATCTGCTTTTTCGTAACAGCATTTTTATAATAAAAGATTACTGAGGAGTGAAAAAATGGATATTATCATTTTAGGTTTTTTAATGATTAAAGGCTCAACCATTTATGAGTTGCGGCAGATGATCAAAAATTCTCTTTCGACTGTTAGCAGCGACAGCACTGGCAGTATTCAAGCGGCTTTAAAGAAATTGTTGAACAAAAAGATGATCACTTTCACAGAGCAAATCGAAGGTGGTATCAACAAAAAAGTTTATTATATTACGGACGTGGGGAAAGAACACTTTCAGCAGGCTATTGCACAACCAATGCTGTATAAAGAAAAAAATATGGAGTTAAGCAAATTCTTCTTTATGGGCTTTACTGATAAAGCTAAAAGAGATGATATGTTAGCGGATTATATTCACGTTTTGGAAGATGAACTTGCTTCATTAGAAAAAATCAACACCTCAACCAGTCCCCGCTATCAATTTGATGATGCTGGTCTGCAAGATTTAAAAAAACGCGGCGGCGCTGCTGAATACATGACTTTAGAAAACGTTAATGAAATCGCCCATTTTCAATATGCCACACTAGATCTAGGAATCGAAAAAGCTCGATTTGAGATCGAATGGTTCAAGAAATTCAGAGAACGATTAAATTTGGAGGTCACTGCAGATAAACGCTAACACCATTGCCATTTCTGTTAAGGGCGTCAAAAAAGCATTCAAAGAAGATGAAACTCTATCGAAGAAAAGTGAAGTAATCATTGATCGCAAAAAAATAAAGTTGAGAAAAAGAACTTCCATTCTTTTCCCCAACTTTATTTGGTATTTATTGCCATTCAAAGAAGACTTCATACATTCCTTTAATATCTTTTTCGATCAAGGCTTTTGCCTGATCAGCAAAGCCTAACTTGATAGCATTAAAGATCGCTCGATGGTTTCTGGCTGATTTCACGAGAATTGGTTGCAGCTGCTCCTTGCCGATTTCCCCAATCAAGCAATGCCGATAGTGGCGCAAACGCAGCTCCATCGTTTCATACATCCGAGAAATGTGCGGATTTTGGGCCGCTTCAATCAGCAGATTATGAAATTCATGATCACAATCCGCGTATTGCCAACTGCCGTCTTCCAGATCAACTTGCTCGTATTCCACGGTCAGCTCTTCTAAACGTTTCAATTGCACTTGATTGATTGTGCTAGTTGCTAAAAATACCGCATGACCTTCCACCGCGATTCGCGCCTCACACAGCATCACACTTTCAGTTTTACTCATACTGGCAACAGTATACAGTTTCCCATTTTTTTCTACTAAAAATTCATCCAGTAATTGGTCTAAAGCTTTGCGGACAGGCGTCCGACTGACTGCCAACTCATTCGCGATTCGGCTTTCATTTAATTTCTGATTAGGTAATAGATGGAGATGAATAATTTCTTCTTGGAGAAACAAATAGATCAAATCGGTGATTGAGAAAAACGGATGGTCCTTTTTGATTTTTTCAAATTTTTCAATAGCGATCATGGCTGTTCTCCTATCCGTTAGCATAATACATTAGTATAAGTCACTTTTCTCGGTTTTGCAATCGTTTTCACGAAGGGCTTTTTACCTGCTGTAAGACTTCTTCTGTATTATTTTAAAACCTAAAATCTACAGTGGACGAATCTTTGTACTTATTTAGACGCCCGTCCCTGCTTTTTATTACACTATAGATGAACCATAAAACTTACTGGAAGGTGATATTGATGGAAAAAACATTCCCAATTGAACAAGTCAGAGAGCTTTTCCCTGCTTTGCAACGAACACATAATGGTCAAACGGTGGCCTATTTTGATGGTCCCGGCGGCTCGCAATTTTTAGAGAGTGCGATTGGCGTCATTAGCGACTACATGCGCAGCGGCGCAGCTAATCTTCATGGTAATTTTCCTACGAGTCACGAAACGGAAACGCTGATTCAGCAAGCCAAAGAAGACATTGCGGTCTTGTTCAATGCCGATGCTTCTGAGATTGCTTTTGGTCCGAATGCGACAACGATGATGTTTCATACTAGTCGAGCTTTAGCCAATCAATGGCAAGCAGGCGATGAGATTATTTTAACTGAACTCGAGCACCATTCCAACATTGATTCTTGGCGCAGAGCGGCGGAAGATCATGGAGTGATTGTAAAGTATATTCCGTTAAATACAGAAACTTTAGAATTAGAATTGGACAAATTGGATGAACTGATCAGTTCGAAAACTAAATTGATCGCTGTCGGCCACGCCTCAAACTGTGTCGGAACCATCACGGATATCAAACTCGTCTCCGCGAAAGCTAGAGAAGTTGGTGCTTTAGTCGCTGTCGATTCTGTGCATAGTATTCCTCATATGTATGTTGATATGCAGGAATTGGGCATCGATATGCTCTTCTCTTCTGCTTACAAATTCTTTGCCTCACACGTCGGTATGGCGGTTATTCGCAAAGAATTATTTGACAGTCTTGATATTTATAAAGTAGTTCCTGCTCCTGGCGGTGTACCTGATCGGTTAGAAATTGGTACGCAAAATCATGAAGGCATCCCGGCGGTATCGGAGGCTATCCATTTTATTGCCAGTTTAGGTGAAGGAAAAACATTGAAGGAACAATTAATCAGCGGATATCATGCCATTGAAGTCTATGAAAATATGTTGGCAGAACGAATTCGTAAAGGTTTGGCGGATGTTCCGGGGATTAAACTTTATCAAAGCGACAAAGAGAAAACTCCGACGATCGCCTTCCGTGCAGACGGGATCACGCCAATCGAATTTTGCACAAGAATGTGTAATGAGCACAGTGTCTTCATCGCCGAAGGTCATTTTTATGCGTTAACTTTAGTCGAGCGTTTAGGGATCGACCAAACAGGCGGGTTCATTCGCGCAGGTATCGCTCCTTACAATACAGTCGAAGAGGTAGATCGGTTCTTAAATGGTGTCAGACAAATCATGGCTTAGAAAGGTGGAAAAAAGATGAGCAACAAATTATGGGAATTGTTAGATGAAATGAAGTCACCTGCATACGAATGGGTCGATCTGAGTCATCCAGTCAATGAGGATACACCCCACTATGCCGGGTACAACACCCTTGAAATGACGGAAGTTTTTACCTATGATGAACATACCGTTTGTGCCAGCGAATACAAAATGGTTAGTCAATATGGTACGCACATCGACCCTCCTTCTCACTTTGTCAATGGCGGACGAACCTTGGATCAAATCACATTGAAAGAAATGCTGCTGCCTCTTTGTGTTGTCGATCTAACAGAAAAAGTCGCGAACGATGTCGACTATGCGATTACTGTTGCTGATTTAACTGCGTGGGAAGAAAAAAACGGTCAATTCCCTGACAATAGTTTCGTAGCTGTTCGAACGGATTGGTCAAAACGAACGGGTGAAGATTTCTTCGCTCCCGATGAATCAGGTCAGCCGCATTATCCTGGCTGGTCGCTTGAGGCACTCAAATTTTTGAGTGAAAAACGGACGATTACGGCGGTTGGACACGAGACTCCTGACACTGATCCTGCCATCGCTAATTTGATCGTTCCATGGCAAGGTGAACGCTATTTGTTAGAACAAGATAAATATCAAATCGAAATGCTTTGCAACCTCGATCAGCTGCCGCCGACTGGTGCGATCATCAGCTGCAGCTTCCCAAATGTGTCAGATGCTCCGGGATATACGGCGAGATGTATTGCCATTTATCAAAAATAAAAACGAACAGCGACCTGAAATGGGCCGCTGTTTTTTTCGTTCATTTCAACATCCGCTCTACCATCTTCGGTGACATAAATGTTTTTTCGGCTAATTGCTCTACAGTCAAACCTGTTCCATGCAGCCGTTTCATCATAACCTTCATATCCTCGCCAATCTCGATAATGTGCTTATCCGGATCATACAGACGGACAACCTTTTGGCCCCAAGGCATTTCCAGATCTTCTCCAACGCGTTCCACGTCTAGGGTCGAAATCCTCTTTAGAAAGCCATCAAAGTCTTCCTCTTCAAAATACATCTCAGCATCATTGCCATGGTAACGAAAAAAATCACTGGTACAATTAGTGAATGTCGACCACGAACTTTCCGTTTGCAAAGCTAATCCGCCAGTTAATGTTGCATTTTCTCCTAAATCAGCGATCACTCGAACACCGATCACTTCAGTGTAGAATCGTTTTGCGATCTCGATATCCTTTACTACTAACATCGGTCCTCTAAACTTCATTTACCTTCCTCCTAATGACTTATTTCATATTAATTTTATCACGAGTGAAGTTTCAAATGCTCGCCAATTTTGCCCAATAATGCGAGTTTCTAGTGCTAGTTCAGCTGGAAAACCCCATTCTTCGTTTAACTTCCACAGTATTTTCTGAACTGGTTACCTTCTCTAAAAGTCGAAAGGCAACATCTAGGGAGGGTTCGGGTGAAGAAGAAGTGATAATATTTTGATCCTCGACAATGCGTTGATCAGACTTCACGTTGACACCGAACGCTCTCATTTGCTCTTGTCGCGGATTATTTTCAAAGCGGTAGGTTGTTCCTGAACGATCGTGCAGTACACCGCTTTTAGCGACCGCAAGCGCCGCGACACAAATAGCGGCAATCGGTTTGTTTTGCTGATCAAAATTTCGAATCACTGCTAAAAATTCTTCGCTATATGCGTCCTCATAAAAGTTGGCTTCTTCAAAGCCGCCAGGAATCGCTAACGCATCAAACTCAGTCAAATCAATCTCCTTTAGCTGACGCATAGGAACACACGAATAGCCCCACGTACAATCTAAAACAGGATGCAGACCAACCGAAACCAATTCCGTTGAACGATCCCCTTCGTATAGATTCCAACCAAAAATATCGGTAAACACGCTCGCTTCATAGGATTCAAAACCATTGGCTAAAAGTAATAAGATTTTTTTCATTTGTATTCCTCCCTTTCGTTTCATTTATGATAAGGTATAATTACTTCAATCGACAGACAGGTTTTAAAGTCTTTTGACAATTTCACTTTAACAATTAAAGAATTTTTGTTTTTTCACTTCAAAAAGGAAGGATGCTGCATTATGGATGAAACAGATAGAAAAATACTGAATCTTTTAAAAGAAAACGCTCGAGCACCCTACAGTGAGATCGCTCAACAAGTAGCCCTCAGTTCTCCCGCCGTTAAGGAACGAATCACTAAAATGGAAGATTTGGGAATCATTGAAAAATACACGATCAACATCAACTATCAAAAAATTGGTAAAAACATCACGGCGTTTATCCTATTTGAAACGATCAATTGCAAAGCTTTTCGTGAATTTTGCTCAGAACAAAAGATGGTCTTAAAGTATTATCGCATCGCCGGACACTATAGTTACTTGGTTAAGGTTGTTGCCGAAAATATGGCGCTGCTAGAGGACTTCATCGATGAGTCGATGCACTTTGGAACCCCATCAACCCACATTGTTTTCTCCTCTGCGGCAAATGATTCATTGTAGAAGCAATAGAAAAACCGCTCAGAAAACTATTTCTGAGCGGTTCTTTAGTTTAGGTATTAGATATTTTCCAAATTAATCAACTGATTTCAAGGCCTCTAACATATCGACCGTCTTTAAACGATGATTGACAACGAATCCTAAAATCAGTGTTACTAACGAGATAATCGCGGCCGGTACAATAAAACTAGTTGCTGATAATGCCGGATTAAACATGACATCATCAGGCGGAACAACTGCAATAATATATTGATGGAGAATTTCACCAATGCCAAAGCCAGTGACTATCCCCATTAATGTTAGCAAAATTGTCTCGCGGTAGATATACATGGTCACCTCTTTGTCATAAAAACCTAGCACTTTGATCGTTGATAATTCTCTGATTCGTTCAGAAACATTGATATTTGTCAGGTTATAAAGTATGACTACTCCCAGCAAAGCCGCGATAACAATCAAGACTTTCATGATTTTATCTAATGAATGTACAATTGTATTCACTTGATTTGTCAGCGTTGTATTTTGAACTACCCCTTTTACACCGCTCAAATTTATAAACTTCACTGCTTGCTTCTCTGTATTTTTCACAGTACCGTCTTTTAATCGAACCAAATAAGCATTATTCACTGGTTCTTTACTAAACGTCTTTTGATAGCCGTCTTTACTCATAAACGCAAAATGTCCCATATACATTTCGGTAATACCACTAACCTTCATCTTCCTAGCGTTATTGTTGCTATCCATCAATTCGATTGAATCGCCTCTTTTAACATTCATTAGTTTACTCAATCGTTCAGAAATAATCACTCCATTATCGGGCAACGTGATTTTTTCGTCTGATTTTCGATTTTGAAGTCTAATATAATCTGAAAATTGTTGATTGTCTTCTGGGACAATTAACTTGATTTCTTGCTTATCACGATTACTTCCCGCAATTTTACTCATTTCCTCAAAACAAATGGACTCTTTTTTATCTATAGAAGAATCGGTCAATAGTTTATCAATTTCCTGTTGTTGAGATTTTGGAACATAATTATTTTCCGCAACGATCATATCATAACGGATAAGATCACCAAATTGACGGTCATTAATGCCGCTAATTGAATGTTGCACACTGAAGCCTGCAAACAAAAGTGCAACGGCCCCAGCAACACCAAAAATTGTCATCAGCATTCTTTTTTTATATCGAAAAATATTGCGTGCCGTTACTTTATGAGTAAAGCTCATTCGATTCCATAACGGTTTTATCCTTTCTAGTAAAATTTTGGAACCCGCTGCTGGAGCTTTTGGCAGTAATAGTTGAGCAGGATTTTCGCGTAGCTCTTTTATACCGATAAGACATGCCGGCAAGACCGCACTGATTGCTGCTAATAAAAAGGCCGCAACAGTGACACCCCAATGAAAGTGCAGTTCAATCTTAGGAACAGTAAAGCCCGAATGGTATGCGTTGTATACGATAATCGGCAATAATGTGTGACCTAAAAAAACACCTATCATCGTTCCAGATAAACTCGAAAATAATCCATAAAAAACAAACTTCTTCATCACATCTTTATTTTCATATCCTAATGCTTTTAACGTTCCTGTATTCATACGTTCTTCATCAACAAAACGTGCCATTGTTGTAAAGGTCACTAATGCCGCGACAAAATACAGAAAGATTGGAAATACATTGGCTAGTGCATCCACAATCCTAGAAAGTGAACTATAAATCTTATAGCCTTCTCCACCAGGTATCTCTCGCCGTGTATTCAAAGAATAGACTGGTTTTTCTAGATGATTGAGTGCCTCTCTCGCATCATTCAACCGTTCTTGATTTTGAGTAATCTCCTGTTCAACTGATACTCTTTTCTGCTGAAATAATTGATTTTGTTCCTGATACTCTTTTTCTTTTACAGCTAATTCTGTTTGTGCTTCACCTAACTGCTGCATTACGGCAGCTTGTGGAACTGATGTACCACTCTGCTGTTGGGCAAGCTGAAGTTCTTCTTTTTTTTGATCAATTTGCTGCTTAGCCTGATTTAATTCTATTTGTGTTTCAGTAATCTGCTGCTTTCCACTATCTATTTTTTGCTGACCTTCATCAATTTGACTTTGATACTCCCTTTTTATAGCTGATAGTCGGTGCGCTGGCTGATCTCTTAATTCTTCTGTTAACGCTGTTTTGTGCCGTTGGATTTTTGAGGTATAGGCAGCTGAATATGGATCTAAATCCTGCGTATCGTTAAATGTCATGCGTGCTAGCATATAATAGTCAGAATGGAAAGCCTCCTTTGAAACAACTCCATAGCCTTTTAGCGCCCCCGTTCCAGCGTTGGATTGACCTAAGTTTATTCCGGACAAGATTTCTCCTGAATAAACGAAGCCAACAATCTTAAAATCATGCTTTTTTAAAGAAGTATCTCCTGCTGGATTTTCCTTTTCAGAGAACGCTATTTGATCGCCGATTTTGTACTCTTTGGAATATTTTTGATCAATCGCAATCTCATTATTTTTATTTGGAAGCTTTCCGCTAATTAGCTGATAATCCGAAATCCTCTTTGATGCTGAGAACAAGCGAATGCTGTCATCTGTATTTTTAATGACCACATCTTTTAGATAGCCATACTCAATATCCTTAATCCCTTTCGTTTTGTTAATTGCCTTCTTATCGCTTTGATCAATACCTAAGTCTCCAATAACCGTCATATCAGCCACATTCAGTTTATTAAAGTAAGCTTCACCAGTTGTACGCATATCTGGTCCTGTCACTTTTAAACCAACCAAAGCAAATGAACCAATCAGCATCAATCCCATAATCGAAATAAAACGCCCTTTGGATTTTGAAATTGACTTTAGATTATCTTTCCAGAGTTTTCTTTTCATTTGACTACACCTACCACTCTATATCCGAAATTTTTTGAGGATGACGATTAACCTCGATTGATTTTACTTTTGCATCATGCATCCGAATTACTCGGTCCGCAATTGGCGCGATGGCAGCATTATGTGTCACAATAATAACGGTCGTACCTTGAATCCGACTCATATCCTGTAGGATTTGCAAAACCTGTTTCCCTGTTTGATAATCTAGTGCTCCAGTAGGTTCATCACAAAGTAAAATTTTGGGGTTTTTAGCAACTGCACGGGCTATCGCTACTCGTTGCTGTTCTCCGCCAGATAACTGAGCTGGAAAATTACTCATTCGCGCCGCTAGTCCCACCTCTTCCAATACCTTTTCTGGATCGGAAGCATTCTTAACAATTTCCGAAGCCAATTCAACATTTTCTTTTGACGTTAGATTCGGAACTAAGTTATAAAATTGAAAAACAAACCCCACTTCTTCTCTGCGATATTTTGTTATTTGTTTTAAAGTATAATTTGCGATGTCATTACCATCGACAATTACATTTCCTGAATCATTGGAATCCATTCCTCCTAAAATATTTAAGATGGTTGATTTTCCAGCTCCCGAGGCTCCTAAAATAATTGCTAATTCTCCTTTTTCAATTTCAAAGGAAACATTCTGATTCGCAATAATCTCTGTATCTCCCATTTGATATCTTTTATAACTATTTAAAACTTCAATGTAGCTCATGAAACTTCCTCCTTAAATTAACAACGTGTTGATTTATTTATAAGGAGAGTATAGAATTAATAGAAATGGAAGACAATAATCAATTTTCAAGAAGTGTCGATTTAAGGAGAGTGGCTTAAGTGACAAAGAAAAGAAATACGCAGACAAAAGAGAACTTAAAGAAATCCTTCATCAAGCTTGTAAATGCTAAAAATTTTGATAGCGTAACTGTCAGTGATTTAGCGCGAGATTCCAAAATTAATCGCGGAACCTTTTATCTACACTATTTAGATAAATATGATCTGATGGACAAATTAGAAGTGGAAGTTATCCATGACCTAAAGCAAATTTTATTGTTTGATGTAAATCTAGATAATTTAGATGATCCAATCGAATTAATTCCTTATGAGTCGATCTTAAATGCGTTGATTTATGTAAAAAATGATTTCGAATTTATCAAAACCTTAGCAAGTGACGGTGGAGATCCTAACTTTATGCTGATGGTCAAGGATATTCTCAGCGAAATGATTGATTCAAAAATCCAACAATCAGAAAAACTAACCTTCTCTCAACAAATGCTGCCTGAAGATTACGCAAAAGAAATCTTGTTATCGAGCATCGTTGCCATCATTATCTTATGGATTAAAAAAGATGCTCAGGAACCCCCTGAAGAAATAGCCACGATGATTACAAAAGCGAAACAGATTTCCCCTTATGAGTTATTGATTTAAAAAATAGAATAAAAAAACCGCTCAGAAAACTACTTCTGAGCGGTTTTTCTTATCCAAGTTTAAATGGCGGGTGTTTCAAGGCCTTCCCTGCCAAACTAATCAAGCGCTGCTGATTATCGTCAGCGGCTACACGATTAGTTTTTAATGTGCCGCAAGCTCGGCAGCGATGAATGATCGCCCATTCGCCATCTGATTTTGACCAAATGCTGATTGGGTCCATTCTTCCCTTGCACATCGAAGAACGGTCTCCCGGACGATTATCGACATGGAGACTAACTAGACAGTGAGGGCAATGATTTCGATGCTGACTGCCGGCACTTTCCGGATTCGCCGGCATTCCGCAATCCTGGCAAATAAAACTATCTGTACAGGCCGTTGCTTGATACGTATTTTTTAATTGGCGGGCAAATTTACTAATGTCCTTTAGCCAAACTTCCTTTTCACGTAAATAGGCCGTTTTATCGCTAGTGTATTTCGCTTCCGCGTGAAGCTTCAGATAGCTTTCCCAACGCTCTGGTGAGAGCTCTTCTTGTCGTAATGCTTCCTTGATCCCACAGCCGGGTTCGCTTTGATGACGGCAATCAGAAAATTTGCAGTTGCCGAAATGGGCCTCTACATCAGCAAAACTTTCTTCCAAGCCGTGACGAACATCCCACATTCCAACTTCGCGCATGCCGGGAGTATCGATCAGCTTTGTACCGTTATCCAACTCAAATAGTTGTCGGTGACTAGTGGTATGACGACCACGTCCATCTTTCTCGCGAATCGTGCGGGTTTCCATCACTTCTTTATCTAATAGGCGATTGATCAGCGTAGAT
Source organism: Enterococcus malodoratus (assembly GCF_027659535.1). Taxonomy (NCBI): domain Bacteria; kingdom Bacillati; phylum Bacillota; class Bacilli; order Lactobacillales; family Enterococcaceae; genus Enterococcus; species Enterococcus malodoratus. The sequence continues at coordinate 138,229 of NZ_JAQDPG010000009.1, forward strand.
TTTCCAACACCCGATGATCCAACTAAAACAATCGTTTTCTCCGATTGCAGGTACCGATTTAATTCGGACATGCCTTCACCAGTTTGTGCACTGACTGCATGAACCTCTGTTCCTAAGGCAATTTTTTGTGCTGCCTTAAGTTGGTCTGAATATTCTTCCGCTTGATCTGTTTTCGTTAATAAGACAATTGGAACTGCTCCGGATTGCCAAGCAAGTGTCAAATAACGTTCCAAACGACGTAAGTTAAAGTCGTGATTCAACGATTGTAAAATAAAAACATAATCAAAATTCGCGGCAATCATTTGCTCTTTCCCTTTGTATGAATCTAACCGTGACAAGGCTGAACTACGCGGTAAAGTTCTTAAAATGATGCTTTGGTCGTTGCCCTGCCAATTGATAACAACATGATCGCCTGTGGTTGGATAAATTTCTTGTTGGCTCTCATAGTTTCCGCGTTTTACTCTGGCCAAACCTTTTCCTTTTTCACTTGTGACCTCAAATAAATCTTTATAAACAGCCGTTACTTGAGCGATTGTTTCAGCTGGGTGATTTCCGATATTTTTTGTATTCATAAAATTGTTTTTCTCCTATTGTCATTGATTTTTCTCCTTTACTTTGTAAAATAATTATTTCCGATAGCATGCAAAGCGCTCCTTCTTCTTTTTAAAGTATTCATTTTTCTTTCTTGAAAAATGAGTCCGATTTTCAGGCCGTATACCATTCAACTATGTCTCTCATCCTTATTTTTTAGAGAAAGTTCAGATTGACTCTCCCCCTATAAGCTCTGGGAAAAGTTGAACTGGCATCCTTCTTCATTTTAAAGTATTCATTTTCTCTCTTGAAAATGAGTCTGATTTTCAGGCCGTATACCATTCAACTATGTCTCTCATCCTTATTTTTTAGAGAAAGTTCAGATTGACTCTCCCGCTATAAGCTCTGGGAAAAGTTGAACAGGCATTCTTCTTTTTAATGTATTCATTTTTCATACTAATTTTTTATACAGGATACCTGCCGTGAAAATAAATACTTCACCTAAAGGATTAAAAAACGACAAAAAAGACGATAGTCATACTATCGTCTTGAGAATACACTCATCCCATTGATTCGACAGATACCACTTCTAAAAGCACACCAAATAAAACTCGCTTTATTCGGTTATTCAGCTTATTAGTTAGATATCTGTGACACTCACAAAACATGCTCCATTCGTTAATAGGTGGTTGATTTATTTTCACCATCAGTATAGCAAATGCCAGTAACGCAAATCAACCTAATTCTGATCATAGCCCAATTCATCCAACAATCTCAGAATTTTTCTGGCAAAAGGATACAGCACAGATCCGCCGCCTATGACCGTCAGTTTCACGACTTCGATTACTTCTGCACGAGTAACCTCGGCTTTTTGACATTCTTCTAAATGATAAAGAATACATTCCTCGCATCTTGACATGATTGAGATAGTCAAGCCGATCAACTCTTTTTGGCGCTTATCAAGGACATTCGCTTGATACGTTTCATTGTCTAATTCTCCAAACTTCTTAAAAAAATCGTCCTCTTGCGTCAAGCGCTGATTGTATAATTTCCGTTCGTTACTTTGTTCCATTTATACACTCCCCTTCACCATTTTCACTCTTTAAATAATACAGAGACTTTTTGGTCTTTTCAAAGAAAATTTTACCGTACGCAAAAAGCAGTCGAATACGCGACTGCTTTTAAATAGATTCGTTTAGTCCGTCGTTAGCTCGATCAGGTTTCCTTCTGAATCTTGAATAACTGCTTCGTAATAGCCATCGCCGGTTGTTCTTGGCCCATTCAATAATGGGAAGCCATCAGCCAAGAAGCGCTCAACATAGCTATCAACATCCGCCTTTGTTCCAACTGAAATTGCCAAATGCGTATAACCTAAGCTGTCCGCAACGCGATTCGATAAGTGCTGTTTAGAGGTCAACTCCAAGCGGCTGCCTGAATCAAAGCTGACAAAATAAGATTTGAAGCCGGTTTTCTTGTTGTGATAAAGCTCCGTACTGCTGACATTAAAATAGTTTTCGTAAAAAGCCTTCATTTTCTCCAGATCCTTGGTCCAAATTGCTACATGTTCGATATGCATCGTTTTATTCCCTTCTTAATCCAAATATTTAGTAAAGCTATCGTTTAATAATACGTGGTTCCTTCGCCACGTTTATCATCCCTTGGTCCGATAAAATATAGTCGATCACCGCCGGCCCGATTTCCGTTGGCAGAAAATCAATGGTCGAAAAATTTAACAGCCGGCTATATGGCTGATTGCCTTCGCCAATTATCTGATAATCCTTTTTATGTGTGAACCCGATTTCCTCTAGTCCGCTAATGATGCCGGCGGCGGTATCATCCGCATTCGCGTAAATTACTTCTGGCAGCGGCAGTTCTTTAAAGGTTTCTTTGGCCCAACAATACCCGTTGTTATAACTTTCAATCCCGGTAAAGAAATTTTGGCCTTCAATCACCTCACCAAAATATTTTTGGTAGCAGTCAGCTTTATCTCGCGCGCTGGTGCTTTGTGCAAGGTCTCTTTTATTTGTGAAAATGACTTTACTGACACCTTGTTCAGCTAACTCGCAAAATAATTGATCGTAGGCCTTTTTGCGATCAGGAAAGATCATGGGAATTTTAGGATTGGCGACTTTTTCAGTTGAGACAATTCGCCCTTTTGATTTGAGTTTGGTCCAATTGTCCAAATTACTGGCCCGGGAAGTCAGCACCAGCCCGTCGATCATTCTTTTTTCCAATAACGAATAGTATTCGCTCTCGGTCTTCTCATCGTAATAGGTAGGTAAAAGCAAGACCTGATAGCCCTTCTCTCTCGCATGAAACAGTAGGCTATTGACTAAACGATCATAGCAGGAGCTATTGTAAGGCAACGTTACGCCTAACGTATAGTTTTTTCCATTGCTCAACTTTACCGCATTGCCGTTGACTACATAGCCAGTTTCTTCGATCGCGGCTTGAACTTTGGCTCGGATATCCTCTGAAACATACTGATGATTGTTGATCACTCGCGAGACAGTCGTTTTGGATACGCCAGTCATTTTCGCAATGTCTCGAATATTTGCCAAATGGACCACCACCTTTTTATCATCTATCAAGAATATACCCTATGGGACGCGTCCCATGTCAATAAAATTTTCACATTCAACAAAAAAACAGCCGAAAGTTCGACTGTTCAGTTTACAAAAAATCGTTTATTCCGCTGGATCTTCTTCAAAGATTACGGCCAAATGTTCTCTATTTTCGACGTTTTTCAGCATTGATAAGCGATACCCATCGTTAACCACAATCGTAAAATGTCGATTATGCCGCTGGGACAGCAGCATTAATTTCGTTATCATGGGAAGCTTTAAGTTGCCATTAATAATCAACTTGCCCTTGCGTTTCAACAGCTCTTTCAACCGTTTCATAGAAGTCTCCACATTGGTATGCAGTTCCTTGAAGGTCAGAAAATACGTCACTTTCTCACGTTTGCTGCCAAGCAGAACATTCTCCTCGATCAAACGATTATTGGCTTTCAATTGCCGCTGATTGATATAATGAATGATTTTCTTGATGTTCATTTTTCTCCCTCCATTTGCGCTGCTTTGAAATAAGCAGGAAAATATGCTATAAAACAGTTATAAACTATCCCTTTAAGGGAAGGTCAAGGAGAAAAGATGGATACGACAGAATTAATCACAATCGGCAAACTATCTAAACTAACCGGAATTCACGTAAAAGCCCTGCGATATTATGATCGGATCGGCATTTTGATTCCCGCCTACATAAATACAGAGAACGGCTACCGCTACTATACGCGAGAGCACATTTATTTAGTGGATATGATCAAGCTTTGTGCCGAGATCAATATTCCCCTTAAAGATATCAAAGAATTTTTAGGGATTGACGGCACTTCAATCGACATTGATAGTGTGTTAGACACCGGAATTAAATTGGTCAGAAACAAGGTCGACGAGTTTGAAAAAAAGCTAACTTTTTTAGAGGAAATGAAAAAGGAGGTACGGCGAAACGAAACACTCCATAAACAAAAAGACGGTCTATCGCTCACGATCGAATCAACCGATTATTGGTTGGAGCCCTTCAACGGAAAAATCGGCAGCAATGACTACTACCTTGCATTTAACCAACTGTTGAAGCAAATTACTCAAAAGAGTCTAGAGGCGGTTTATGAAGGAGGTCTCGCCATGGTAATTAAAAATCCGCGGCCCGAAACGTTTCTCTTCATTACTTTAGAACCAAATCCGCAAAATGCACAGCATAAAAATATCTTGCGACTGCCAAAGACACGTTATCTAACAAAAGTAACCGCTGAAGCAGATATTCAGAAAGTCTACCAAGCATCCGCGAAACAACTGGAAAATCAATCGGAAGTCATCCTCTTTGAATTAGAAATGTATGCTAGTCAAACGTCCAAGGCGGACCCCTTATATGAAGTACGAATCCCAATAGAAAAACAGTAGCTGATCGGCTCAGCTACTGTTTTCTTTCTCTTTATTTCACCGCCAATAGATAGCTTTCATCAATCAATTTCTTCAGCTCGTCAAAAGAAACTGAATCATCCAAGCAAATCGTGAACCAGTGTTTCTTATTCATATGGTAGCCAGGAAAATACTTTACGCCATCCACTAAGGCTGCAACCTTTTGCGGATCATTCCTCAAATCTAAGACTTCAATCAGGTCGTCGGAGGGAATCCCCAACTTATTTTTTTGAACGGTCAATAGAGCGCCGTACCATTTGCCGCTATCTGTTCTTCTAAAGATGGCATTACTCGGCGTTTTCGGCCATAGAAATTCCAGCTCGTTCTGGTAAGTCTCTCGCGCATAGTCAATCACTCGCTTGGTCTGTTCATTTTTGAAAATGTCCGCTTCGAAGCATTGATCGGCGATCGCTTGCAGGACAGCCTGATATTCCGCCTTCACTGAACCAACAAAAGAACCCGCCGCTGACGTTCGATGCAGCACGTATTCCTCGGCGCTGGCAAGTTCAACCAATTTAGTCTCGATTGTACCGGTATCTTCGATCGTGACCGTTAATTGGAATTCCCCCTCCATAATCGTCGTCTCATATGTATAATGCGCCGCGTTTTTTTCAAACCCATAAGCAAGTAACTTCGCTGGATTTATTTTCTTATGCTTGAAAAAAAGCTCCTCCCTGCTCATAAAAGGTTCCACTCCCATCCTTCATTTTTTCCATTATACACATTTCTGATCGAAACATCGCCCTTTAAATGAGGACGCAAAAAAAGAGTGGCTTTTTGCTCCACTCTTTTCTTTCATTCGACCGATTACTATTCTAACAGCTTTTCGAGCTCTATTAATAATTGGTCATAATCAACTAGAGAAAAATCAGTCACATCGACTTCGATCAATTCTCCCAATGAAAATTCTCCATAACCACGTGTCGTGCAGCGTTTGATGAACTCCTGATAGTCGACGAGATTATCTGCTGATTTATGATCAATCGTTTCGTTTTCTTTGTGATAACGCAATAAGATATGCCCCAAATGTCTCGAATGATCCAAATCCCGCAGCTTTTGACGTTCATAAAGAACATCTAGCTCTGCTATCAACCGGATCGTAATCACTTGATATCCAGATTGATCTGTTAAACGCCTCAATTTTTCCTTTTGTTTCCCGCTAAAAGGATAATCAGAAATCAAACTGATCGATTGCTGGAATTTTTTGGACATGATCTGATAGTACTCTTCCCAGCTTTTTTGAATCAAAGTTTCTTTTTCAGCCAAGTTATTAAAGCCGTATTGATCCCAATTTTTTTCTTTCAGTTCATCTGGCGAAAGAAATTGAATGCTTGGGAATTTTTCCAAAATCAAATTGGCCAAATAGGATTTGCCCGTTCCGGGATATCCTGCTAATAAAATCAAGGTTTTCTTCAAGGCTGTTCATCCCTTTATATCGTTAGTTCTATTTCCAGATGGTACTTATCGGCTAGATAGTAGCTATCTACATATTCTCGCGGGATATCTTTTACATCGTAGGAAATTCTTTTGATATGAAGCAAGGGCGTTCCTGCTTCTACTTTCAGGAGATCCGCAAGGGCTCCCGCGGCAACAATTGAAAAGATCTGCTGACTGGCGTAAGACCACTGAATATTGTAGGTTTTATCAAGAAAGACTCGAAGCGACTCTTCTGAAAAATTGCGATTCAGCATTTCGGGTACATAGTCTTTTTCAAAGTAATTAATCTCTAAATAGTACGGTTCCGTATCACCATAGCGCACCCGGTTCAAGCAAATCACTTCCGTATCTGGTTTTAGCTTCAGCGCTTCTGATACATCTATTGGTGCTCGAATTACACCGAATTCGATGACCTTTTTCTTGGCAATAACATCTTCTAGTCGTTTCTTTCTTGTATATTTCGCAACATTTTGGGGAGAATGTTTAGGATGTGTAGAAATGACGACTGTACCAAGACCACGCTGCTTCTTTACAAAGCCGTCGTTGGCAAGCATTTCCATTGAGCGCCTGGCCGTTGCTCGACTTACTTGGTAGGTCTTCATCAATTCACTTTCAGAAGGAATACACTCTCCGATAGCATAGGTACCATTGATAATTTTCTGGAACAAGCGGTCGTACAGTTGATAATACAATTGCTCTCTGCCGCTAAAATCCAACGAAGTCATTCTACAACATCCTCCTACTCTTTTAATCCATCCATTCTCCACCAACCAGATTGATCGATTGACCGGTTAGATAACTGGCCTTTTCTGTCAATAAGAATACCGCCGCATTGATAACGTCTTTCATCTCTACCAAACGATGCATCGGGATATTCCCTTTGAAATAATCCATGACTTCTTCCGGATCGATGTTTCGTTTTCTAGCGTACTCATGTTTCAGTTTTTCCCACATCTCGGTATAAACGATTCCCGGGCAAATTGAATTGACTCGAATATTTTGATCGGCAAACTCTTTGGCGATCGATTGTGTCAGTCCTTGTACCCCAAATTTGCTCGCGCAATAAATAGTCTGCCATGAGCTGGCCTTTTTCCCTGATAAGGAAGACATATTGAGTATTTCACCCCCGCCATGTTCAAGCATACGTTCTATAGCGATCTGACAACACAGAAAAGTCGCCTTCAAGTTGACGTCCATTGTCAGATCCCATAACTCCTCGGTACTCTCCAAAAAAGGTACCATCTTGGAAACACCGGCTGAGTTAACTAATGTGGTCAATGGACCATATTTTTCTTCGACACTTAGTATGCCTTTTTTGATTTCTGCTTTTGAAGTCACATCGATTTTATAATAAGCTGCGGCATCCCCAGCTTCTGCGACCAAATGGTTTCCTTTTTCCTCATCTAAATCAAAGATTGCTACTTTTGCTCCACGTGTGACAAAATCTTTTGCCATTGCGGCACCCATACCACTGCTGCCGCCTGTGATAACAATGACTTTTCCATCCATTTTTTCCATGTATTTGCTCCTACTTCAGATATTTATCTACACTGACTGGTTTGTCTTGCGGCATCACTTGGATGAATACGTTAACCTTTTTCTCAAGCAACGCGTTGAATTGTTCGTTTTCTTCCGCGCTCGTGGAAATGTTTTTGTATAAAACATTGCGCTCCGGCCGCGTCCCCATACCACCAACATCCACTTCCTCGATTTGAATCCCATTATCAACTAGATAATTTAACGCTTCTGGTCCCTTCACCAACAGAATCGTCGGCTCATCCAAGCCTTGGCTGAAGAATTGAACCCCTTCTTCTTTCGTAAAGATACCGATCGCGATTTCTTCGGGAATCGCCATTTCTAACACTTCAATCATATACTCATCATTGGCCGTTCCATCATCAACGATCACCACCTGATTGGCTCCTTTGTTTTTGATCCAAGCAGTCATAACTTGTCCATGGATCAAACGGTCATCAATTCTTGTTAATACTAAGTTTTGCACGCTGCTTCCGCTCCCCTCTACCGAATATCTTGCTTTGAATTCCCACACAATCTTCTGTTGTCGCTTTTTCCACCAAAGAATCTAATGTATCCTCTGCGGTTTTTCCCAGTGTCAATGACAATAACATCGGCATGTTCATCCCAGAGACGAGTCCAATTTTAAACTCTTTCGATAGATAAGCAGCACTTTGAAACGGTGTGCCGCCAGCAATATCTGAAAGAATCAAGAACCCCTGCTCTTTTTCTGAATAGGATGAAAGGGTGTCCGCCAATTTTTCACGATAACTCTCAGGAGCCTCGCCGGGAATCAAAGGCACTGCTTTGACTCCGAAGGTATCTCCCGCAATCATTTTTAAACTGCTCAATAAACCTTCACAAAACTCGCCATGACTGATTATGACCACATTAACCATTTGCCCACCTCATTTATTTTTAGCTCACATATCCTAAAATCCCCAGATAATAAGCCAGAATTCCAACTACAAAAATTGCGATAATGATATACAATGTATTGATTTTCTTCTTCAGCATCCACCATACTAATAACGTCAAGCCTAATGGGATCAAGCCTGGTGCCAATGAATCCAACACATCTTGAATCTTAGTAGTACCTTGCCCAACCTTAATCGCCAGTGGAGTGTTGACTGTTACGCGGCTTGCCGCCATTGCACCGACAACCATCAAACCGACGATACTAAACGAGTTGATGATTTTATCAATCGTGCCATTTTTCAAAATTTTCAATAAAGAGGTCTTTCCTTGCTTATATCCTGTCATAAACATAAAGTAACCGCAACCAAAAATTAGCGCTTCAAACACAACGAAGGACAAGATCGGACCTAAGTAGCTTCCTTCTAATGCCAGTGAACAACCAATCCCAAAAAGAATAGGGAACAAGATTCCTTGCATAACCGTATCACCGATCCCAGCGACCGGTCCCATCAACCCTGTTCGAACCGCATTGATATCTTTTGCCTCAACATCTTCACCGTTCGCTCGCGCCTCTTCCATTGAGCAAGCGATCCCGTTGATGATTGGTCCAATAGTAAATACTTCTGAGTTGTAAAAGACCATATATTTCTTTAACTCTTCCGCCTGTTTCTCGTTCGTATCATACAATTCGCGAATCGGGGTGATCATCAGGTTTGCTGCACCTAAGGCTTGTAACCGCTCATAGTTGTAGCACGATTCTGTACTCGTTGTCCATAACCACGTTTTCACCAAAGTGCTCTTAGAAAGCTTCTTAGTATATTCGGGAGCAACAGCCGGAGTATTTCCACGGTCATTTACCTGAGCGACTTCCACTGAATCAATTTTCTTGTTTACAGATAAGCGTTTTACTTTTTTCTTCTCGACTTTGTCTTCTGATTTATTATTACTGTTCAAATACATTACTAAAGCGATAATTGCTGAAAAGATCGAAATCGCGGTCATCCCCAAACCTGAATAAACGGTCAAAAAGAAACCAGCGAAAAACCAAGGAATCAACTTTTTCTTACCTAAATAATTCAACAACATAGCGATCCCTAGCGCGGGCATGATTCCGCCCACAACTTCCAGTGCGCTGATCACATGTTTGGGTACCATATCAATCAGTTGCTGCGCCCAGCCGCTGCCAGAATAGACAAGTAAGAACGCAGGAATCCCGTATAAGATAAATGCCATACACGCAGACGGAACAAAGTTCATTAGCCGTACGCCCCGCAAATTGCCCTGATCCAATAATTTATCGGCGCGATGAATCCAGGCCGCATTGACTGTCATGTAAATTTGATTCAAAAGCAGTCCCAGCATACTAAAAGGAATCGCAAATGTCACAGCCATTTTTGCATCTGCTCCAGACAAAATCGTCATCGCCGTTCCAAACACCCCTGCGACAATCGTATTACTCGGCATTGTTCCGCCCGCGGATATCCAACCTAGGTAAATCAATTGAATATTCGCACCAGCCATCATCCCTAACATTGGATCGCCCATAAACACACCGACCAACGTTCCGGTCGTTAATGGATAGACTAAACATTTTGTTACAGGACCAAAAAACCACCACTGACCCATCGTTGCTAAGATTGCAACCAAAACTGCTGATATTACCATTATATTTCCTCCCTAATGTTCTTTGCTTAAATAAACCATCACTTTCCCTTTTCGTGAATACTCTAACGCACGTAGTTCACTGCCGATTTCCTCCAAGCTTAATTCCGCGCTGATGATACTTTTTGTATCCAGCAGCCCGCTTTCTAAAAGTTTGACGGCTCTTTCAGAAGTATGCGGATTTAAAAATGACGTATAGATGCTTAGTTCCTTGGTGTACGCCTCAAATTGATTGAAGGAGACTGGCTCCTCGGGATCACCCAAACCGAATAGCAAAACCTTGCCATTTTTTCCCGCAATCTTGATCGCCTGTTCCATAGTTTGTTTCAATCCGATACATTCGACAACATAATCAATGTTTAGCTCTTTCGAAAGAGCTTCGATCTCCTGATCGGTCACAGCCAACGACGCTCCTAGTTTTAAAGCCAATTCTCGTTTTTCCGCTTCTCGTTCAACCACTATAATTTCACCAGCACCGCTGTACTTGATCAGTTGCAGCATCAGTGAACCGATCGCCCCCATGCCGTACATGACGACAGTTTTTCCGCTTTGAATCTGAATCAGATCCAAGCCGTGGATCGCGCAGGATAACGGCTCTGTAAAAGCCGCTGTCTCTAAATCAAGCGAGTCAGCGATTGGATACACATTTTGCTCTGGCGGATAAACATATTCTGAAAAACCTTTAGCCACGCCATGACGTTCTAAACAAAAGTTTGGAAAGCCCTGCTGGCACCAGCTGCATTTTCCGCAGCCGTAGCTGGGATCGCAGGCCACGCGATCACCAGGTTTGAAATACTTGCACTCCGGGCCGACGGCGGTCACTATCCCTGAACATTCATGGCCTAAAATGATCGGCGGAACAACCACGCTTGCACCATTTTTTCCTTGAAACTTATGGACGTCCGTTCCGCATAAGCCGCACCAAGCGACACGGATCTTTACTTGATCCTCAACAGGTTCATTCTCTGGAATATCTCTCACTTCATAGGTGTAATCGCCTACATAATATCCTGCTTTCATTTTTCTTCCTTTCACTCACTCATATTTTTGAATAAGTTGATTTTCCGAGCCACGATCGCTTCAATCGTTTCTAAACAAGGAACCACATTATCCCGATTTGAAACATTTTCCTTGTGTGTCTCGTAGCATTCCTTTGATTTTCGATTCCAACCAACTAATAGTTCTGTACCGACATTGAACTTGCGAATCCCCAGCTCGATAACTCTTTTCACATCGTCATCCTTCACACCAGTCCCGCCATGAATGACTAAAGGAATGTCAACGGCCTTTTTGATTTTCTCCAATTGTTCAAAGCTGATATCCGTTTTCGACATATATTGACCATGATTGGTACCGATCGCCACAGCTAACGCATCAATTCCGGTCTCAGCGACAAAGGCAACGGCATCTTTCGGATCAGTATAGAAAACTTCATCTTGGCTGACGACCAATCCGTCTTCCGTTCCACCCACGGTCCCTAATTCAGCCTCAACACTTACTCCGTATTCTTTGGCAAAGTTGACGACTTGTTTGGTTCCTAAAATATTTTCCTTAAAAGGCAGCGACGACCCATCGAACATGACTGAACTGTAGCCTGCCCGAATCGCTTTTCGAATTTCAGCAAAATCTTTGGCGTGGTCTAAATGTAAGACAACATCTACTCCATATTCTTCGGCCATTGATTTACAGACCGCAACGAGATTGCGATGACCGACATAGTTTGCTGTGCCGCAGCTTGTTTGGATGATCACTGGGGTCTTTTGTTTTCCAGCTGCTTCGATGATTGCCGGCAGCATTTCCAAGTTGTGAGTATTAAAGGCCCCAATCGCCATATTCAGGTGATTTGCCTCAGTTAAAACTTCTTTTAAAGTAACGTACATCAAAAACTCCTCCTAAGCGTTATCTGAATCCCTAACAAAAAAGATGGCCATCTTCTTATATCTTCTGCAAATATAAAAATGTTAGAATATACGTACGTTTGATTCATCTCAATCATATAATGCCTCATTTGGAAAAGCTATACGCCGAAAAGGAAAACCCTTACAGCTTTTCGCGGATTTTGGGAAATCCTGAAAATCCATTCATGCTAAACTATGGGAGAATGAGATAGGAGGAAGATCATGATCATTGATATAAAGAAAGAAGTTTATCAGAGTCTGTCAGAATCAGAAAAGAAAGTAATTGATTTCTTGAATCGAAATGAGCAGCTTATTCCTGAACTGTCTATTACAAAAATCGCAGAAAAAACCTTTACCTCTTCTGCCACGATTTCAAGAACCATTCAAAAATGCGGTTTCTCAGGCATCAGCGAACTGCGCTACAAAATTTCTCAACAAAAAGAATCAGCCGAATCAGCCAACGCGCCCTATGTTGTCAATAATATTTTGGCAAAATCATATCGTGAGTGCACGGAGACGATCAATTCAATCAGCTCTACAGACATTTATCAAACGATCGAATACCTCAAAAATGCCGATCGAATTTTCATTTGCGCCCGTGGCTTCACTGCCCTGATTGCTGATGAACTGCAGATGTATCTGCAACTATTGGGCTATAATGCGATCATCGTCAAGGACGTTATGTGGATGAAAAAATTTCATCGCATCATTACGTCAAAGGATACCCTAGTCATTATCTCGCTTAGAAACAGCACGCCTGAACTAGCAATAACAGCTAAGGCTGCTCGCGATTGTGAGGCCAAAGTAATCACTATATGCTGCAAAACACCCACCGAACTTGAAAAGTATTCTGACATTACCTTGGTTGGGCACTCCGAAAAAATTATGGAGGCCAGTGAACAAATCGTCTATTCACGAATTCCATTATTAATCATCACTCGAACCATTATTGAATATATCGGTTTATAACTTCGTTTTGAGAAAGGGGTAAGTATGAGTATTTTATGCGTCGGCCAAGCAGTTTATGATTTAACTTTTCCTGTAAATGAACCGTTAGTAGAAAATCAGAAATATCGCATTCCCGATCGTCATGAATGCATGGGAGCACCCGCAGCCAACGCCGCTTATTTGTGCGGTTCTTGGGGGGCTGAAGCGGCTTTGATCGCCCGAGTTGGTGAGGATTTATTTGGACAAGAGATTGTTCAAACCTTAGCCGTAGGCGGAGTTGACGCCGCTTCTATTTATTGTGATCCTAAGCAAGCGACGAGTATAAGCTGTATCGTTGTCAATCAGCAGAATGGCCATCGCACAATCTTGAATTCACCAATGAGAGAGCAGCGATTTCCGATCGTCTGGCCAGATAAAGAGCCACAAGTGTTACTCGTAGACGGTCATGAACTGAGCGCCGCGTTAGAAGCTATCAAAAAATATCCGACCGCCCTATCGATCATGGATGCTGGGACCTATAAACCAGAATTAGCGAAATTAGTGCAAACAGTCGACTACTTGGTTTGTTCTGAGGACTTTGCCTATCAAGCTACTGGAATCCCTATTCAACTTGATGGACCTGATCAAATAAAGGAAGTTTTCAAGCAACTTCGCACACTTAATGGAAATCAATTAGTGATTACGATCGGTGATCAAGGCTGTCTCTGGCAAGAACAAGAAATAATTCATCACGTTCCCGCTTTTAAGGTAGCACCAGTAGATACGACTGGTGCCGGGGATATCTTTCATGGTGCTTTTGCCTTCTGCTTGGAACAAAAAAAATCACTGAGAGAGACTATCATTTTTTCTTCTGCCGCCTCTGCCTTCTGCTGACCCTTTTTCGTTCCGCCTTTTTTATTTGTAGTTTTTCTCGGAATCATCTTTCTTTCCACAACTACTTCGATCTCGCTATAGATCCGTTTTGACTCCACCAGTTGCGTGAAACGGCGAACGCCATTGTTTTCGAAAATGGGCAGTGTCGTCAGGATCTCTAAAAGGGCCTTAAAGTCTTTTTTATCCTTCAAAGGATCTGCATCCCGCAATGTCCATTTATGATTCTTGCCATTCGCATCTTTGAAAACCGATTCGATGGCAACCTTTCGATCATCAGTTAATTCTTTTCCAATATTGGGTTTCATCATTTGATCGTAATGGGACCGTGCTGCTTTTGTGTACTTGAAATAGCTTGTCTTATTCTTGAATAGTCGACCGACAACTGTCTCCCATTCTTCTTTCGTAAAGTAATTTTGAAAATAGGAGCACTTCTTTCTTAAAAGATCATTCGGTTCAGCAAAAAGGAACAGGTCTCTGATCAGTTCGTCCAAGAAAAGAGCAAAGTCATTGACTGTTAATGCATTTCTGATTAATATCGCTATCGTGTAATCCAGTACTGAAGCCACATCAAGTGTATCGTAATAGTACTGGGGAATTTTCTTCACTAGATTCTCTCTTTTCATTCCAAAAAGTTGACGTTGATTCAGTTTCTGTTCGCTCATCTCTTTCCCTGCTTTCTTTCTAATTATATAAATCGCTTTCATTTTTTCCTACAAGAAAATCATACAACTAGAATGATTATTAATCCAACCCAAAATAATTATTATTTTGAAATAATTATGCAAACTCAGATAGAGTATTTTTCTAACTCATCATTGAAGGCAAGACACTCTTAAAATAACAACAAAAAGAAAAGCATCTGACTATTCAACTGCGATTTTCTATTCTCAGTTAATTTATCGAATTCCATTTCACTATTTTCGATAACGGTCGTTTTCTAAACTGCTAAAAACCTGCTAGTCCCTTCTCCCCGTTTCACTAGCTTTGCTTTCACGTACTTGATCATTCGAGAACAGTTCTCATTCTCATTTGACTAATTATTCACAAAGAGCCCACTATTTTTGATATACTTATTTTATATACAATAACTTTTTGACTGGAATTAGTTGTGATCATGTAGGGAATTTAGTCAACCTTATGAAAGGAGGATACAAAAATCAATGAGTACAGAAGCAGTGTTTGAATTTATCGAAACTGAAAGTCAGCATCAAGAATTTCTAACGAGTATAGAGAATCTGAAGGGACAGCGCGGTGCCCAGATGCCGGCCCTGCAAGAGGCTCAAAGAATCTATGGTTATTTACCTATCGAAATTTCGAAAAGGCTTTCAAAAGAACTAGCTCTTCCTCTCGAAGAATTGTACAGCACAGCAACCTTTTATGCTCAATTCACTTTTGTGCCAAAAGGCGAGTATACGATTAGTGTGTGCATGGGAACGGCCTGCTATGTTAAAGGCGCCGGCGACATTTTGGATTCGTTTTCGACCGAGCTGAAGATCGCACCGGGGGAAACAACCGAGGATCGTAAATTTACCTTAGAATCATGCCGCTGTATCGGTGCCTGCGGTCTAGCGCCCGTACTAACCGTTAATGAGGAAGTTTACGGTCGTTTATCTAAGAAGAAAGCAGACAAAGTGCTGGTTACGTATCTAAAGAAAGAATAAGTAATCGTGAAGGTTGTTCCTTTAGAAACTAGTACATAACCAAATGCTCGAGAAATTTTTTGAAAATTTGTTGTTGTCGACTGAAGCCTCTAGAGTCAGGAGTAAAAAATATGAAAGATTGGAATGAGTTAACGGAACTTCGAGACACCCACCGTCAAACAATCACGATGCGCTTAGATGATCATGATGCGGCAGAAAATCAGTATGACAAAGAGATACTCGTCTGTGCAGGAACGGGATGTATTTCATCTAAGAGCAGTGAATTCGTTGACGCGTTAAAAGAGGAATTAGCTAAAAATGAGTTAACAGAAAAAGTAAATATCGTGAAAACCGGCTGTTTTGGCCTGTGTGCGCAAGGTCCGATTGTCATTATTTATCCAGAAGCTGTCTTTTATCACCAGGTCCAGCCGAAGCACGCAAAGAAAATCGTGTCAGATCATTTAGTTAAAGGTAAATTAGTCGAAAAATTACTGTATCACGACAATGAGACCAAGGAAATCATCAATAAACTAATGGATACTCCCTTCTATCATAAGCAAAAGCGTGTTGCTTTACGAAATTGCGGACGAATCAATCCAGAGAAGATCGAAGAATACATTGCCTTTGACGGCTATCAAGCTTTAGCCAAAGTAGTGAATGACTATTCTCGTGACGATGTTTTGAGCACCCTGGAAACCTCGGGCTTAAGAGGGCGCGGCGGTGCCGGCTTCCCTACATTTATGAAGTGGTCATTTGCTAAAGCTAGTCAATCAGATCAAAAATACGTCATCTGTAACGCCGATGAAGGCGACCCGGGTGCCTTTATGGACCGTTCAGTCCTGGAAGGCGATCCGCATGCAGTCATTGAGGCAATGGCGATCGCGGGTTATACGATTGGCGCAAACCAAGGCTATATCTATGTCCGAGCGGAATACCCGATCGCCGTTAATCGTTTGCGAATCGCGATTAAGCAAGCTCGCGAGGAAGGCGTACTCGGTGACCATATCTTCGGCAGTGATTTCTCCTTTGACCTAGATTTGCGTTTAGGTGCTGGAGCTTTCGTGTGCGGTGAAGAGACCGCACTGTTAGAGAGTATCGAAGGACATCGCGGCGAACCACGGCCACGTCCGCCATTCCCTGCAGTCAAAGGACTGTTTGGAAAACCGACGATCGTTAACAACGTGGAGACATTCGCCAATATTCCCCAGATTATTCTCAAAGGACCGGAATGGTTCGCTAGTTTCGGAACGGAAAAATCAAAAGGAACGAAAGTATTCGCCTTAGGAGGCAAGATTCAAAATACTGGATTGGTTGAAATCCCCATGGGTACCACTTTACGAGAGATCGTCGAAGACATCGGCGGCGGTATCCCTAATGGTAAGAAGTTTAAAGCGGCTCAAACCGGAGGTCCGTCAGGTGGTTGTATTCCACCCGAGCATTACGATGTTCCAATCGATTATGAGAACTTGAAAAAGATCGGTTCGATGATGGGATCTGGCGGCTTGATCGTTATGGATGAAGACAACTGTATGGTCGACATCGCAAAATTCTTCTTGGAATTCACCGTAGAAGAAAGCTGCGGCAAATGTGTGCCCTGCCGCGTCGGTACAAAACGGCTGCTGGAACTTTTAGATAAAATCACAATGGGCAAAGCAACGTTGGATGATCTGGACAAAATGGAAGAACTTTGCCACCACATCCAGGAAAATTCTCTTTGCGGTCTAGGGCAAACAGCACCAAATCCTGTGCTTTCTACCCTTCGCTATTTTAGAGAAGAATACGAAGCCCATGTCTTAGAACATCGTTGTCCATCTGGCGTCTGTAAAAATTTGATTCAATACCGGATCTTGCCAGACAAATGTACCGGCTGTCGGGCATGTGCAAAAGGCTGTCCAGTTAGTGCGATCAGCGGTGAAGCCAAACAAATCCATGAAATTGATCAGTCGATCTGTACCAAGTGTGGTTTATGTATTGATACTTGTCGCTACGATGCGATCACGGTCATATAGGAGGTGGAGCAAGTGAAAGAAGTTATGATAACAATCAACGGAAAGATCTGTACTGCTCCCGAAGGATCGACGATTCTCGAAGCAGCACGAAAAAATAATATTGAGATCCCTACCCTGTGCTTTTTGAAAGAAATCAACGAAATCGGCGCTTGCCGTATGTGTGTGGTCGAGGTCAAAGGGGCCCGCAGCTTAGTGACTGCTTGTGTCTATCCGATCAGTGAAGGCATGGAGATCACGACGAATTCGAAAAAAGTATTCGACTCCCGCAGAGTCACGCTAGAATTGATTCTCTCAACCCACGAACGCAAATGTCTTTCTTGTATCCGCAGCGGAAATTGCGAGCTGCAGAAACTTTGTAAAGAATTCAACGTTGCCGATGAAGATTATTTCAATGGGGAAAACTGTGAATACGAATTTGACGACAGTGCCGTGCACATGGTGCGCAACAACAATAAATGTATTCTTTGCCGCCGTTGTGTGGCTGCTTGTTCGAAATGGCAGGCAGTCGGCGTGATCGGGCCAAATGATCGCGGCTTCAACACTCATATCGGCAGCGCTTATGAACAAAACTTAGGCGATGTGCCATGTATTTCCTGCGGACAATGTATCGTTGTTTGTCCAACGGGGGCAATTCATGAAAAAGACCAGACACAAGAGGTTTGGGAGGCCTTGGAAGATCCAACGAAGCATGTGATCGTTCAGACCGCCCCATCTATTCGGGTAACTTTAGGCGAAGCCTTCAACATGCCGATCGGTACTAACGTTGAAGGCAAAATGGTTGCCGCTTTACGGCGAATTGGTTTCGATAAAGTCTTCGATACCAACGTAGCCGCTGACTTTACCATCATGGAAGAGGCCAATGAATTCTTGGAACGTGTCGGAAATAACGGTCCATTCCCTATGTTCACATCTTGCTCACCAGGCTGGGTCAAGTATTGTGAACACTACCATCCCGAATTGATCCCTAACCTATCAACCTGTAAATCACCGCAGCAAATGTTTGGCGCCTTAGCAAAAACTTGGTATGCCGAGAAGGAAAGCATCGATCCAAAAGATATTTTTGTCGTCGGCATCATGCCTTGTACAGCGAAGAAATTTGAAGTGACGCGGGAAGATGAAGCAGCGGCCGGCTACTCGGATTGTGATGTGGCACTGACTACTCGCGAATTGGCTCGGATGATCGATAAGGCCGGTGTCCGCTTTGTGGAATTGGAGGATGAATCCTTTGACAATCCGCTAGGCGAAGCGACTGGTGCCGGTTATATCTTCGGTGCTACTGGCGGTGTTATGGAGGCCGCCCTAAGAACAGCGGCAGAAACTTTAGCCGGACATTCTTTGGAACAAGTGGAATTTACAGAGGTTCGCGGCATGAAGGGCATCAAAGAAGCAACCTATGAAATGAGCGGCGCAACGATCAATGTGGCGGTTGCCTCAGGAATCGGCAATGCCAAGAAATTGCTTAAACGTATCGAATCTGGCGAGAAATTCTACCACTTTGTTGAGATCATGGGCTGTCCCGGCGGCTGTATCAACGGCGGCGGACAACCTGTCCAACCAGCTTCGGTTCGCAACTTCGTCGATTTGAAAACAAAACGTGCGGCTGCTTTGTATTCCGAAGATAAAGGAAAAGGCCTGCGGAAATCAAACGATAGCCCGATCGTACAAAAGATCTATCAGGAATTCTTAGACAAACCAGGCAGTCTAAAGGCCCATCATATTCTCCACACCAGTTACCGTGATCGGACAAGAGTCAAAGTTTAGAACATTAAATAAGCGCCCAATCGAAAAATCGATTAGGCGCTTATTTTTTCTGATTGATTAATGAGCTCTCTGACGATTCAACGCTTTAGATAGGACCGGAACAACTAAAATGGATAATCCCCCGCCGATCAAAGCCGTGATCAATTGCGGGAAGGAAAATGCTCCTGAAACCATCGCCGCTTTCGGCGCCGGCATCTTCAACAAAATAGGAACAACAAATTGAACGATCGACAGATACAATACACCAAATTTTGCTACTGCACCAATCACTGTCGCCAAAACAAAATTCGTGATACTTTGCTTCTTGTTATACCCTGCAATAAAGTGCCAGATCGTTACCAAGACCGCATTCCCAATCGCGATACAAAATACAATTTGCGGAAATGCGGGCCCAATCCCAAACATAAAAGCAAAAATCGGTGACAGCAAAGCAATGCTTATCCCACTTGCCAATCCACCAGTAGTCACCGCAACAATCAAGATCAGATTGACCAAAGAGCCGGTCACCAACGTATTCCCTAGACCAGAAGTTACAGCTTGAACAACGATCAGTAGCGCCAACAAAACACCGGTTTGAGTGATCCATAATGCTTTTCGATTCATATTTTCGGAGATTTCATTTGTAAACGGATTCACAAATAATCCTCCTTTCACTTCCCTTCTTGTATCGATTTACGTTCCTGCCTTTGAAGATGAGTAAAAAATGAATAAATACTAGCTATTTCTTAATAATATTGTACCAGATTTAAGGCACAAATTGAGAAAGCTTTTTATCCAATTTTTTTCTATTTACTATGCAGAATTGATCCTCGAATCAACCTTAAGTCCGAATAAAAAAAACATCTAACATGCTATATTTATTAAAATGATCAAGAAAAAGGGTGTATGAAATGAGAAAAAGATCGATAATAAATAGGCTGTTGGGATTTATTTTA
Source organism: Enterococcus malodoratus (assembly GCF_027659535.1). Lineage (NCBI taxonomy): Bacteria > Bacillati > Bacillota > Bacilli > Lactobacillales > Enterococcaceae > Enterococcus > Enterococcus malodoratus. Next base: position 158,330 of record NZ_JAQDPG010000009.1, read on the forward strand.
GGAATATTTTGGGTTTTTGTTTTATTTTTTCATGGCCTTGCGGGAACTTTTGCCTGGTTTGGACTAAAAATTGTTTTTCCGGTAATTGGTTTGATTATTCTATTAATCAGCTTAATCCGCTTAGTCACCAAAAAGGATCGGTTTAAAAACAGCCTAGTAACGATTGTTCTATCGCTGCTTATGATAGCTCCGATTACATTAGTTATAGGAATCTTCCACACAGCCTATCCGATCAGAGAAAGCCAAGCAAGTCCGGCTTTGACAGTTTCGTGGCCGCTAAAGGAACAGACGGTTGTTGGTTAGGGCGGAAATACGTATGAGGAGAATTATCATTCAGAATGGCCGGCGACTCGCTGGGCCTATGATTTAGTGATGGAACCTTATAACACCAATAATCCTAAGTTAGCTAGCTACGGCTGTTGGAATAAAGAGGTCGTTTCTCCAGTTGAGGGAACGGTCGTTGGAGCCTATGACAAAGATGAAGATCATGGCGTGAATTTGGATGAATTCTACAGCCAAGGAAACTATGTATTTATTAAGGTAAAAGAAACTGGGACCTATTTAGCACTCTATCATCTAAAGCAAGATAGCGTCACGGTGGCTAAAGGCGATCAAGTAAAAGTTGGAGACACTTTAGGCCGCGTAGGAAATAGCGGTGCCTCCTCCGAACCGCATCTGCATATTCATCATCAAAAACAGAATCCAGTAAATGGCAATCAATTGTTAGCTGAAGGACTGCCGCTCTACTTTAAGCTTCAAGGTAAACAGGAACTGCCTGTAAAAGGTACAATCGTCACTCCATAAAAATAGACCCGATAAACAGGACAAGAATCTCTTGTACTATTTATCGGGTTTAGTTCTTTTAACGAATCAAATCAATACCAGGATTTTCCAACACGGCAAGGACCTGTTCCTTCGTAGTCAATGGTACATCTCCATGAATCGTATGAGCCAATACTGCATTCATCGTTGCAAACTCGACTGTCTCAGTTAATGACCAGCTTTCTGCATAGCCTGCTAAAATCCCAGCAGCATATGCATCACCGGCACCGATTCGATCTAAAACGGTTAACTCACGACTTGTACTAACAGCCTGCTCATCACGAGTATAAAGAAACCCTTGCAGCTGTTTCTGATTGTTGGCGGAGGTTCTTTTCGTTCCGGCGAACCAATCAATTTGATACATTTCCATAAATACCGAAATCAATTCATCCTCCGTACCGGATAATGGCATTTGCAGCAAATCCGTCAAATCTCGAACACTGCCAAAAACGATATCACAGTAAGGTAAAATCTGCTCATACTGCTTTTTCATGAAAGCAGCCTTATTTGGTTCGGTATTCAAACTAGGACGAAAGTTAAAATCAAAACAAACCTTTTTGCCTGCTTCAGCCGCTTTTTTTGCTAATGCGTGAGCGGCGTTTCGCGTCTCATCCGTTAGGCTTAAGGAAATTCCGCAAATATGGATCAGATCATTCGAAGCCGCGACCTGCTCAAAATCATAGGCAGTCTGATCGCTCACCCCAAATGAACTGTGATGGCGATTCTGATAAGTCACTTGTGTTGGACGCTGACCGTAACCATTCTCCGCAAAATAACTGCCGATATGCTGGTGAGCAAAAGTTAGTAGCTCCGTCCTGATCCCATATTTAGCGATTGCTGATTTGGCAACTTGGCCTAAACGATTATCTGGCAGCACTGTCGCCAGTGAGGTCTCATAACCTAACTGGGCTAGATTCGCCATAATGTTGACACCCGTGCCAGTGTAATCCATCCGCAATTCATTTGTTTGGTCTAACAACAGATATTCTGGCGGGGACAGCCGCAGCATCACTTCACCAAAAGCCGCAAATCTCATAGATTGTTCTCCTTTTTATTTCAATGTATTTTTAACCATCTCAAGCAGTGTTTTAACATCTTCTGGTCGAGTATCGCCTGTTTCTGCATCAATAATCGAGCTGTAAACATGGGGAATGATTTTTTTAACGCCGGCATCCACCGCGATTTGAAGGATTTCTTCAAAGTTCTCTAAGTCGATTCCGCCGGTCGGTTCCAGATAGAAATCATACTTCGCGCAAGCTTCAGCCACAGCTTTAAATTCTTCTTTATGGGCCAAACCTTTCATTGGGAAGTATTTGATCGAACTGCCGCCCATATCTTGCAATAGCTTGATCGCTGTTTCGATTGGAACGATCCCTTCCGCTCCTTGCGAGCTTAATGGGCCAGTCGCGATATTAACGTAGCCGACTTTTCCGGTAGGTGAAACGAGTCCATTGATGACTGTTTCCGACTGCCCTAGCAAAGCTCTGGAAGTTCCTACGCCAGTAAATACTTGATTTACATGCTGTGGCTGCAACTTACCTGAGATACGCGAGACCATTTGGCTTTGATTTGGGTCGCCTGCGCCTAAGCCGACAGATAAAGCATTATCGGTGGCTTCTTGATATTTTTTCATATCGGCGATCGCTACTTCATCGCTGTCATAATTTTTCGATAGAACGCCTAAGACTACGTGGCCTTCTGCGGCTTGATAACAGTCTTTGGCATTTTCCACTGAGTTTGCTAATACATTTAAACAAATTCGATCTTCTAAGTAATTTGGTTGTAATGACATTGCTTTGTCCCCTTCTTATTCCATAATAGCGCGTAAACGCGTTACGATCATTGCCATCTCCTGCACATTCACAGAACGGATATCAAATTCGATAATTCCGTTATTGGCTTGATATTCTCTTGTATAAACAGCTGGTGATTCTTCCTTCAGCTTGGCAATAACTTCCTGCGCTGTATGATTGCCCGAAACGTGAACACTGGCCCGATAAATATCCCGACCAGCACCATCCTGAACACTCTTAGCGGTTAAGTCTTTGATTTGATTGACCGCTTCGATGAAAGGTTCTAGTCTCGCCTGCATCGAATCCCCAGACTCGCTGCCATTCTTCAAATAGTCTTCAATCGCTTGGGTAAAACCGAGGATATTATCTTTCCCGATTTTCATAGCTCTGCCGATCCCTTTGCCCTGCAAGCGAACCCATTCGATTTTGTCTTTCTTGCCGATCACCAAACCAGCGCTTGGCCCTTCGATCGCTTTTGCACCAGAATAGATTACTAAATCAGCCCCGGCTTTACTATAGAAGAATAAATCCTCTTCCGCAGCGGCATCAACGATCAATGGCAGCTGATTTCTTTTCGCAACAGCTGCTGCTTCTGCAACTGACAGCATACTTTTTTGAACTGTATGATGACTCTTAATGTATAAAATCGCCGCCGTATTTTCAGTAATCATCATTTCCAAATGATCCGCTGAACACATATTGGCATATCCGGCTTCTACTACTTGCCCGCCGCCTTGTTCGACCATTACTTCTACTGGTGTCCCATAATCAACGTTGTGCCCTTTGGGTAAAATGATCTCTCGCTTCTTGATGCGATCAGTATATGGATGGTACGCATGATAGACGTCGCCTTGTCCAATCACCGCCGCAACACTTTGAGCAATTCCGGCCGAAGCGGAAGAAACGATCTGTGTATCCTCGACTTCTAAAAGTTTCGCGATATAAGCCCCGGTCTTTTCACTCAAGTCCGCCATTTCAAAAAAGTGCTCGCCGCCAAAACGTTGGGCTTCCATCACCGCTTCAGAGACCTTCGATACTCCAAGAATCGTCATGCGGCCGGAAGCGTTGATCACTTTTTTTAAGCCTAATTTATCCAAATTAATTGTCATAGATTTGACCTCCAATGATCGTTTTCACAGGCACGATTTCCTCTTTCGCTGTGCGAGTATTCCCATTTGAATCGATTAATTCTTTTTTAGATTCCTGAATGGTGAATATCGTGATATCCGCATCGTACCCCGCCGCTAGTTTTCCTTTGTTCTTTAAATGGAAATTTTCGGATGGGCTTTCCGTAACCTGCTTAATGATCTCTTCCCAAGAATACCCTACTAAGAACAGCTTTTCCATTGTTGTGGCTAGATCATAGACCGGACCATTTTGACGATTGCGAACATAAATGTCCGAGCTGATCGAAGAACTCTTCATCCCCTCACTCAAGGCTTGCTTCGCAACACCAAAATTGAAGCTGTCAGTCCCATGTCCGATATCAAAGATAACGCCTTTGTTGTAAGCTTTCCACACAAAACCTTTGATTTGATTGCTGGAGCGATCGAGAATCCCATTTTCTTTTCCATTAAAGCAATGGGTCAACACATCGCCTTTATCCATCAAAGCTAGAATATCCGACAGCTCAGGCGGTGCGGAACCGACATGAACCATTAACGGCAGATTGCCATATTCTCGTTGAAATTTTTTCGCTAATCTTAGCGGTTCGATCCCGCTTGAACCGATCACCGTCTTGCTCATTCGAGCTTTCAAGCCAACGATAAATTCAGGAAATTCCTCGATCGCCCGTCGTACCGCATCACGTTGAACTTTCGTCAGATCAGCCAATTCATCCTGCTCAACAATGCCCCATTTTGAAATGTTCAATAAAGCGTAGACATTGGTTTTTGATTTTTCAGCCAACACACAAAAGTCTCCGATGTTTTCCGCACCGGTCGTCCCGGCATCGATTACCGTCGTCACGCCTCTTTTCACACCAACCTCATCGGGATAATCATAATACAACGTCATTTTTTCATAGCAATGTACATGATCATCGATCCAGCCTGGCGAAAGGTATTGCTCTTCCGTTAACACAAGCTCATTCTGACTCTCTTCAACAATTTTATCTGCTATATCAGTGATTTTGCCATCAGAAATTCCTAATTCGAATTTCTGTCCATCAATCGTTTTGCCGTTTCTTACAACTAAATCCAACATTTTCGTTCCTACTTTTCTGTAAATTTGAATTTTGACCAAGGGTGAATAAATGGTAAGAGCAGCTGTTCATTCGCAATGATCTGCCCCACTTTATTCTTCCGATTATCCTTATGAGCCTTCAAGACTACTTGCAGCTCATTTTTATATTTACCAAACGCGTCATTTCCGATCACGATATCTCCCGGTTGGAATTCGATTTCATTGTCATGAGGGGCGTTGGCTTCTTGTCCATATTTTTTACGAACAAAGGTTGAGCGAACCATCTGATCCGTGATGTCTCCTCTGCGATAGTGCTGTTCATTTAGAACGATTTGTTTTTCTACTTCATTCACATCTGCGACAAATTCAACAGAAAATTCCGTTTGATAACGATCGACTGCGCCCATTGCCTGCAATTCTTCTTCTGAAGCATAGGCATTTCCGATGATCACATCATCGATTAATTTAGTCGCAAATAAATGCTTGGTCGCCACTTCCACTGGCAAATGACGATGCATTTCTAACGTTGGCAAACCATCATTGATATCCCACGGACCGATATCTCCCACTTGAGAAGTAACGAAAGCAGCGGTTCTGATCCCGTGAGCCTTGAAACGTTCGCTGCATTTTACGAAGAAATCGTAAGGTAAAGCCGTTCCCTCTTGCGGATAAAAATTGTGGCAGCCATATAGAAATGGCGTGTTGGCTTCATAAGTCAAGATATTGTCCAAATACGCCACATCATTACTCATGTTCAATTCGATCGCCACACCATATGGGTTGTAAGTCAGCATCGCTTCCTTGCTTCCATCAAAGCCCAAATCCAACCGAATCCCATCCGCACCTAATTCATGAAAGAAACTCATATCATCATAGGAAATGCCTAGCTCTTCGAAAATATTTGGTGCTACATCTAAGATCGTTTCGTAGCCTAGCTCCTTCGCAAAGAAAATCAGCTCTTTAAATTTCTTTTTGACCGCCTCTTTGCCTTCAGTAACCTCTAGCATACTCATAAAAATCCGACCGAACTCATATTTATGAGCCAATTTAATATATGCTTTGTCCTGATCGATATCACTATGATCCGGATAGACCGAAATTCCTAATACACGTTTCATACACTTTTCCCTCGTTCCATTTCATCAAATTTTGAGCGGTACTTATAAGCAATCAGCGAAGCCGAACAAATTGTCACAGTCATTACTAAGAATGACGCGATGTTTAGCAAAACGCCAAGCACCATCGCTAATGTAATTGCCCCTAAAGAACCAAACAAGATATATCTCAGTTTTACTTCCTGTATTTTTGCTGGAAGCTTTCCTTTTTCTAAATAAATATGACTCGCTAGAAATAGAACAACTAAATAAATTAAGTTCATAGTATCACCGAAGAGGATAGTCGCTTGACTACCCTCTCCATCCTTTCTGCTATAGAAAATGAATCCTTCTTAGTTAGAAGTAGCACCTTGCAAGCTTTCGCCTTTTGCTTTTTTCGCTGCTTCTTCTGCTTCTATCTCAGCAGCTTCACGCGCTAATTGTTGTTTTTCAAAAACCTTGAAGAACGGGTAGTAGATTCCCATCGAGATTAAGAAATTGACAATAACCAAGATCGCCGCTCCAATACTCCAGTCCGTACTCATCCAAGCCGCAATCGGCGCTGGAATCGTAAAGCCGTAACGCGCCACCATCATTGGAATCAAGCCGGAAACCGTTAAGAAGTAAGATAAAGTCGTAGTCACTAGTGGTGCCAAAATGAATGGAATCCCTAACAACGGGTTCATTACGATCGGTGCACCGAAAATCATCGGTTCATTAATATTGAATAATCCCGGTAAGAATGACAGACGTCCTAAACTCTTCAGATATTTCGATTTAGAGAACATGAAGAATACCACTAACGCCAACGTCGTTCCTGCTCCGCCGATCCAGATGAACCATTGTAAAAATTGTTCCGTGAAAATATTTGGCATCGCAGTGGCACTGGCACCATCCGCAAAAGCTTCCATATTTTCAGCGATCGATAATTCCCAGAAAGGACGAATAACTGGTCCCATGATGGCTGGTCCATGAATTCCTAATACCCAGAAGAAACAGATCAAGAAAACCGTCAACAATCCGCCAAACAAACTATTACCGGCAAGAACATCTTTGAAAGGCATTAGCAAATTACTCAAGAAGCCATTGATATCGAATCCGATCATATGACGGATTACCCAGAAGAAAATCAGGATAGCGCCACCAGGTATCAACGCCATAAATGAATTGGTGACTTCTGGCGGAACGCCTTCAGGCATTTTGATCGTAATGTTCTTTTCAATAAATATCCGATAGATTTCTACTGAAATAAGCGCGGTGACGATTGCTCCAAATAAGGATGCCGCACCAAGGTTAGCAATATTGATGTAACGTCCAGCATCAATCACTCCGTCAACATTATCGAATACACGAAGCGGCGGTGCCGCAGTCACTAGAAAGGCCATAACGGACAAAATACCGGCAGTCAAAGAATCGACCTTATAACTATTAGCCAACTGTGAGGCAATTCCAAAAGTAGCATATAAAGCTAGGATTCCGACTGTATAACGAAATGGGATATCTAAAATTGCTAAATACGGTTCAATCATTGCAGCAACAGAAGGAATCGGGAAATTTAGAAAAATAGTGAAAAAAGAGCCAACAATTGTCAACGGCATCGTTGCAACAATTCCCTTTCTGATTGCCATCATGTGTCGCTGTGTACCAATCTTATTCGCGAAAGGCATCAATTTTTGTTCTATCGAACTTACAAGTCTGTCCATTTTTTAACCTCCGTTTATAACGTTATAATGTTTACAAGTGAATAGTACCATACCGTTTTTTACCTGTAAACGCTTTTTCAAGATTATTTTTTACTTTCTTTTGACAAAAATTGATTGTTTTCTTTAATAGCGAATCATAATTAACCCTCAGAAGAACTTTATTTTTCTGCAAACCTTCATTAATGATTAGATATAATAAAAAACTGTGACAGCTAACCATCACAGTTTCAATCTTATGTTTCATATTCAATTTGATACGCATGATTCGAAGTATTGTAAATGGCTTCCGAATACTCGACTACCTTCTGATCATAATCATAGGATTTTCGAATTCTCTTTAACGCGATCGTTTCTTCCGTTTGAAGAAGCTTTTGCTGTTCTTGATTTAATGCGATCGCGACAAAATCATCCATAAAGCGTTCGATCTCTAAGCCATTTTGATACAAAATCCGATAGAGCGATTCTTGTTCCAAATCTTCTTTGGTGAATCTTTTTAACCCTACAGGCAAATAATGATCGAAACAGATATACGGTTTATCGTCCAACAAGTACATCCGTTGGAACCAAATAGCTTCCGAGCCAAAGTACTCATAGGCTTTCTGACTCTCGTCCAACGTAATCTTTTTTACATCAAGGATCATTTTTTTAACGGACAAATTGGAATTTTCTAAAATTTGCGTAAAGCTGATCGCCTTTGATAATTTATTGTACGGGCGCTCACTGAGTACCGTTGTGCCCTTCCCGCTTTTCTTCTCCACATATTCATCCGCTGCCAGCAGCTCAATGGCTTTTCTGACAGTGATCTTGCTGACATCGAATAATCTTTCCAGCTCTGGTTCTGAGGGCAGCATCGTCCCTACAGGATACTTTCCAGAAAATATATCTTCTTTAATTTTCTCAGCGATTTCTAGATACAACACACGAGTCTTCTTCATACGGTCCACCTTTCTCAATGAATGTTCTACATTACTTAGAATAGCATTTAGCGTAAAGTTTGCAAAGCTGGATTGTGGCGACTCATAAATATTTGCTCTTTAGTTCCACATGCTAAGCTTTTTATAGCAAACTTGCTTTATCTTTGCTACTCTTTTATTAAGACAAACTCAGGAGGCATACTATGGATCTGCAAAATTTTAATTGGACCCGTTCCCCCGAAAGCTATAATTTATCCGAAAACATGCTTGAGGTCATCACCAAACCGCATACTGATCTTTGGCAAAATACCTATTATCATTTTCAAAACGACAATGCGCCCGTTTTTCAGATGGAAACGGACGAGAAATATTTTAGTTTTGTCGTAAAAACTGAATTTGCTGAAAGCCACCATCGGTTTGATCAATGCGGCATCGTGATGTACTTAGATAGTGAAAATTGGCTAAAGGGTTCGATTGAGTATGAGAATGATACCTATCAGCACTTAGGCAGCGTCGTAACAAATCACGGTTTCTCCGATTGGGCAACGACCGAAATCGATGCTTCAATCAAATCCATGTGGTATCGCCTAAGCAGACGCGAGAATGATTACTGCATCGAATCTTCAACAGATGGGAAAAAGTTTCAACAAATGCGTATCTGCCACATGCTTAACGGGGATGGCAAAGTTCGCTTCGGAGTCTATGCCTGTTCTCCAGAGGCTTCCTCCTTTAAAGCCGTTTTTACTGATTTGCAGTTGTTAGAGTGTCAATGGCCTGCACATGATGGACAGCTGCCGGATGAATAGATCATTTCCATCAGTTAAAAATCCGAACAAAATACACTCTCTAAATCAATAAAGTTTACTTTCAAACGGACAAATCATTAAAACACGAACTTTATTCAGCTTTTTTATTTCAAAACCCGAAAAATCATCGACAGTGACAATCCCCAATGTTATCATTTTTTAAAACACTGGTTATTTCAGAGAAGGCAGGAAAAAGATGAAAGAATTGTACGATGGAAAAACGAAAACAGTTTTACTTGATGAAGAGAACAAAGAAGTCTATTTACTGTTCAAAGATAGTGCGACTGGCGAAGACGGTGTCTTTGACCCGGGTTCCAACACCGTTGGCGGCAGCGTCGCTGGCAAAGGCAAAATTGGCTTAACCGTTTCAAAATACTTTTTTGAATTAATGGAGAAAAATGATATTCCTACTCATTACTTAGGGGCAGATATCGAAAAAGGTGTCATGAAAGTTCGTCAATTAACAGTACCAAACTTGGAATTTGTTTTACGCTATTTCACGGCTGGCAGCATGTGTCGCCGCTTTACGTTACCAGAAGGATTGCCTTTCGACCCGCCGTATTTGGAAGTAACTTTAAAGGATGACGAACAGGGTGACCCATTGATTACCGATCGTTTGTGCCAAATGAAAGGCATTTTGACACCTGGTCAATACGATGAAGCACTGAATATTTTAACAAACGTTGGTACCGTCCTTAAAGATGCTTTAGCCGAAATGGATTTAAGCCTAATTGATTTCAAAATTGAAATTGGTTATGACGAAAATGGAAAAATGTATGTTGTTGATGAAATTACTCCCGATATCTGGCGAGTAAAAGACGAAGCGGGCAACATTCCCAACCAAATCGACTGTGCACAATTAATCTTAGATAAAATTCAATAAGCAAAAGGTGAGGTGCCATTACGGCTACCTCACCTTTTTTATGTTTTGAAAAATATCCATTCGCAAAGCAAACAGTATTCAAGGCATACAAAAAAAGCCCTTGATAACCAAGGGCTTCGATTCATCAGATAATAAAAGATTAACGACGAATTTCTTTGATACTTGTGAAAAGTCGTTAAAGTATTGATATAAAAAGATTTTTATTACCTCTGACTACATATTGACTACTTTGTTAAAAAATCGTTTTTCAAGAATCCTGTAATACCAGTGCTTTCACCGTTTTTTAACTCTCTAAAGAACTAAAAGCAATCAGAGGTTTTACCTTTTCATTTGACGTTAAGTGGCGATAAATTTTCGAAGTTGTTTGGTCAGTATGCCCTAAGCGATCTTTCAAGACTTCCCAGCTACAGTGCTCCGCTACTAAGCTTGCCATTGTATGACGAGCTAAATGGGTATGAAATGGCTTATTAATTCCCGAGCGATTCACACACCGTTTGACGTGATCATTTACATACTCTCGACGATAAGGAACACCACGTTTACTAGAGTCAAGATACACAAACAAATATGTTTCTTCTATAGTAAACCTGTAATGTTGCCTCATCTCATCCAAAGCCTTAATCAACTGTTGTAACTTTTCCATAACTAGAGGAGTTACTAGAACTCGTCTAGCAGAACTAACTGTCTTAGTAGTTTCAATTCGAAAATCCTTGCTCTTACCTTTAACTGCCGTTTGCTTATAGAATAGAATTTCATTTCTTTTGAAATCTATATCTCCAGGCTGTAGAGCAAGCGCCTCGCTGACACGGCAACCAGTGTAAAATAGAACATGGAATAGTACAGACATTGGTAACTCTTCATGAACAATGCCGTAATTCAAAAAAGTTCTCAATTCATCGACAGTAAGAAACTTGTCCTCAATATTATTCACGGCTTCTTTTAAATCAGTTATCGTTAACTGATATTTTGGCATTCTCACAGACTTCATTGGGTTTTCACTTATCAAATTCTTTCTTTGACAATATTTGAAAACCATATTCAGAACTTGAATAAGTGATTGTAAACTATTTTTGGCATAGCCAACATTTGTTCCATTAACGCCACATTCCTTTAAGGTAAAAAGTAGTTCTTGAAGGTAGTCAGGTGATAAATCAGATAACTTTTTATCACCAATCCATCGAACAATAATTTTTAATTGTTCTTCTCGTTTGTCATAGGTTGTTTGCTTTTGCTCATTTAACGAACGGTAATGTTGGAACCATTGCTCACCTACAACACGAAACTTGTCATTGCTTGCAACAATTTTTTTCTTAAGCCTTTGTTGTTTCTCCATTTCAAGATAGGCGAGTTGTGCCTCACGTTTTGACTTAAAGCCACGTCTTGTTGTTCGATATGCTTGGAAGTACCATGTGATCCTACCAGTAGAACTGATTTGCTTCTTGAATCGATCTGTTTTTTCCATTTATTGATTCCTCCTATTTTGAAGGAACCCAACAAGCAGAAACCCTTTGGAAATCTTTCTATCTATGAAATCATTGTACCGCATCTTAGAAAGAAAAGATAACTTACAAAGATCGAAGAAGTCGCAATTTTTCACGATAATCATCTGAATCACTCTTTCTCATCCATTCTAAAACATCATCACGAAAATAGTGTCCCCGAATCCCATACCAACAGGGAGGAAACTCACCAAGTTTTACTAAACGGTTCAATGTGCTATCACTTATCTGAAATAGTCGCTTTAAATCAGTATTCGTTAAAACCAGAGGTAAATGACTAACTGCAAGCAATTTTTCCGTGTAATCTTCCAGTTTTTTTTGTAAAATTGAATAGAACTCTATTTCCAGAGAATTAATATTTGTTTTAACTTCCAACTCCATCACCCTTCTCTATTAAATTCAAAAAGACCACCACAGTACCCCCTTAAAATTGTAAAAAACCACTCCAGTATCCCATCAAAACGGACTAGAAAAGAGGAATTAATAATATGAAACAAGGAATTGCAGACATAAAAATAATTAAAGAAATTCTTGAAAAATCTACGGCTAATGCAATAGCATCCGGAACAGGAATCAATTTGAGTACAGTAAAAAAACTTAAAAGTGGAGAGAGGGCTGTAGAAAAATTAAATCTTGCCGATGCTATTAAAATCACAGAATTTGGCATGAAAAATATGCCAACCAAAATCGAAATATGGAAATAGTAGTTTCTCTAATCTATCAGCTGCTCTGCCAAAGCACATAGGAATTTCACCTCCCCCCAGTAATGGCGGGCCAATTTGGTTACGGAAGTCTCATTATCGTAGTTATGATTTTTATATTAAATTTGTCGCTCAAAGGATAACCCAGTCATGGCGTTACTAGAAAATCGTAATCTACATGTACTGATAGATTTACTATTCACTTATCAAAGAGCGTTAGGCTATTTTCAGCCTATGGAAATCCTTTATTTTAAACCGATAAAAAACTTCCATAGAATGAAAAGGAAAGGGAAAAAATACTTTAACGAGTTGTGTCAAATTCAAGTATCTTCTCAATCAATTTCGTTTCCAGTTGTCTACGCATATATTCATCTACGTACATAACCATTCCTTTTTCTTCTTCATAGACAGGTTTCATGGCTAATCGTGATATATAATTTTGATATTTTGACAGAACGATGGACATGGCGATTGAATCACCAGAGACTGCGGCTTCAATAGTAGCTACTGGTATAAACGGTATATATCGTTTATTTTGCTTCATAATTGCCACCCAAATACTTTCCTAACTCTTCCAAGGCCACTTGTCGTTGGTACCAAACACTGCCGAGACTTTTCCCAATAATATCGCCAATTTCACGATCGTTGAGACCGATGAAGAAGGACATCAAAATGATTTCTTGTCTTAGACTAGATAATGCTGCAATCGCATTTGCCAACTCCTCATTTGAAATAAAAATCTTTATACCTAGGACAATAAAGCTACCACTACTATTCATATTTGGTTCTGAATAATAAAACTCTGTACCCAGTCCTTTTTGTTTCAATATCTCCATTGAGATTTGACGTTGGCGAAATCTAGCGTATTTCTTTTGAATGTTTAATGCCTCGTTGCGGACTACTTTCTTACAAAAACTGTCAAACGCGTGTCGAATGTGGGTTTCCCCTGAGTCGCCCATAAATTTTCCTCCTCAAAGAATTCATTCAACTCGTTTTACTTCTATCCCTTTCCATTATTACTACAATTTGGGAGTGAGCATTTTTCGAAAAAACTAAATTTTTTTCAAAAATAAAAAAGGCATACAGACAGAAATTGTCTATACGCCTCACAAACAGTTAAAGCTAATATCTTATCTTGCTTTTCATAAATTTGTTATATATATAAGACGCAAATTTCAAGTAGAACTTAGCCACTTATTGAAATTCACTAGTTATTCTATTTAAAACACTATCTAGCATCGCTTGAAAATGAGCTCGGGCATGGCACTGCGCATAGTAGATTGGGCAGAAGTACTGAGATTAACTCCAAAGAACTGTCCAAAGACCATCATGCCAAGGAGGCTCATCATCAAGCTCATGCGGCAGTGAGCGCAAGTTTCGACATCTCTTCAAGTAAACACTCACGGGGAGAGTGGCGTAGCCTAATATTTTTCTTGGTAACGTGTTCATTCAGTCTTGGACACGCCGTATCAATGATAGGGATACATGTTCCATACGTGTTCCCTTCGGGATAAAGCGCCGAAGCATTCCCGTTTATCCGCCATATCTGGTCGTTTCTCGATCAGATCGCCAAAAATTTTTTTGTTTCGTCTGTTTCGCGATTTGTTGGTTTTCCGCCGAATCTTGAGATGCTGGTCAATATTTTTTGTTTCCATTAAGCCAAGATCAATATAGTTGTACAGCGTTGTCGTGCAAGGAATCTCTTCATGGGGAAATAAGTTCAGTTTTTTTGCACGTCCCACATGGACATCGGGTGAATACTTTTCTTTCTTCATCTGATGATCAGCATACGCCATGAAGTCTGGGACTGAAACCCATTTTGGTTGTTTGCGACAGTTTACTTGAGCTCTTTCATAAGAATCCTGACCAGCATCGGCGGAATAAACGAAGGGCTCATAGCCATAGGTTTTTCCTTTTTGCACTTGACGTTTAATTTGACGGACCGTACCGTTTTTTACTTCAGTATGAATTGTTTGAGGAGCCGGTCGAGTAATTTTGCGATTGCACGATTGGATAGCGGTCGGTCACATTATTTCCAAGCTTCAATTTTTTTCATTCCTGATACTTAAGGTGTTTGCCTTTGCGTAAATATGTGAAATCCTCAGGACAATTCATCCTTTATTGATTGTGTGGGAACTTCAATAATACATGAAATTGGGTAATGATGTTTTTTATTTTATGAAGTGGCTAAGTTTATTATAAAATCTACCTTTTTAATAATTCTTCTCGATATTCTTCAATTAAAAAAATATCTCTGAATCCTTAACCAATCATAAATATCACATGTCGATGAACTACTCGAAATAAATCATTTGCAGTTACTTTCGACCATTTTTGGCTTTCTCCCATTGGACGGCTCGGATAGAATTTTCCTTTACAACGCAACGGAATGAGTTTTTCATTGTGACACCCTTCGCAAACGAGTAAACGATACCTTTTTCGAAGATCTCCACAATCACGGAATTTTTTTACTTCCTTCTTAATAATTGGACGAATTCGTCGCCCATACCGTTCTAAAAAACGATGCCAATTTTGATGTTCATCAAAAAAAATGGCTTGAAGAAGATTCTTTTTCATTGGCTTCTTTTACCGAGAAATCAGACAAATGAAAAGGGATAAGAACCTTGTCGCATAGGCTTTCTTATCCTTTCAAAAAGATATACTTCCTTTAATGTTAACAAAAAAAGAAGAACCGAAGTCCTTCTTAATTATAAGGAAATTGCTAAACAACACTAGTTGACAAAGAGCCATTTGATTTTGCACAACTCATCAGTCCTTATTGACAAAGAAAAGAGATCTTTCCAATTAGATTGATTAAGCTCTTCTTTTGTATTTCAACAAGTAAATCGCACCTGCAGTAACGATCAACAGTAACCCAATCATCGAAATGAACCAGTCAGAAGTTTCTCCGGTTTGTGGAAATCGACCTGAACTACTTGGTTTATTGTCAGATCCTGATTTGTTGCCACCAGGGCCAGGTTTCTTCTCTTTTGTTGGTAATAGTGTATTTCTTGCAACAAAAGTAGTGGTTTTTCCGATCTTTTGAATATTGGAAACATAACCTTTCACTTGTAATTCTTCAATGGTGTAGTTGATTTCTTTCCCGTTATTATAAACATCCAAGTCTTCAAAGCTTCCTTGCCAGTTTGATTTGGCACTCAATTTCAATGTCTTACCTGTTTCTTTGCCATCTGCCAGAAGTTTGAAAGTAATGCTGTCTGGGCGAACTCCCGTTTTATCATCATCATCTTTCCAAACTTTCGTGACATTGACATTTTCTTTACCAGGTGTATGACTATTGGTAATATCAAAGCCTTTGATAGAAGAAGAGTAATCCTCTACCTTATCTTCGGCAACACTATATTGGATTTTTTCTCCATTTTCAAATTTTGGCATGTTCTTGAATTCATATTTCCAGTCATTGTCTGCAGTGACCTTAACTGTCTTCACAACTTCTGTACCTTTCAACAAATGAACAGTGATGACATCTGGACGTTTACCATCTTGATTATCATTGTCATCCCAAATCTTCGTGCCAGAAATATCAACTGTTACTGGGGTGTGGCTGTTAGTAATAACAAAACCTTTGCTAGCATCACCACTGATCACTGATTCATAACCTTCAACAGCTAATTCTTGCACTTCATAAGTGACTTTCTTACCTGCTTTGTATTCATCAAGATCAGCAAAGCTTGCTTGCCAATGATTCGCTGCATTCAATGTTTTCACTTGATCAGTTACTACACCATCAGCAACTAAGACAACTTTAATTTGATCTGGACGGACTCCATCTTGATTATCAGCATCATCCCAGGCTTTGACCACATTGACACTGGTCTTTCCAGGTGTATGCGTATTGGTCACATCAAATTCTTCAACTTCAGATGAATATTCTGGTACAGAAACTTCTTGAATCGTATACCTGATTTCATTACCAGATTTATATTTATCCAAACCAGTGAATTCATAGGTCCAATTGGTTTCTGCGGTCACTTCTTTACTATCTACTTCTTTACCATCTGCTAACAAACGAACTGTGATCGCCTTTGGGCGTTTGCCATCTTGATTATCATTGTCTTCCCAAGTCTTCGTGCCAGAAATATCAACTGTTGCTGGGGTGTGGCTGTTAGTCAATGTATAACCGTCTTTGGCATTTCCAGTAACTTCTACTTTGTAGCCATTTGTTTCGCCAACTTCTTTGACCGTATAGTCAATCGTTTGACCCTTATCTTTCAAGTCAAGATCTTTCCAAGTCGTGGTCCATTCGTTGGCTGCATTCAATTCGACTTCTTCGCCGACCTTTTTATCCCCCGCATAAAGTTGAACTTTAATACTTTCTGGGCGAACACCGTCTTGGTTATCTTTGTCATCCCAAGCTTTCTTGACACTCACTTCAGTTTTTTTTGGTGCATAGCTGTTGGTGATCTTAAAGCCGCCTGTCATCGTTCCAGTAACATCGCTCTTATAATTTTTGTCTGGATCGACTTCTTTAACTGTGTATTTGATTTCTTCTTTGCTGCTTGCATCAGTTTTTCTTAGTTTTTTAAATGATGCTTTCCAATCATTTTCGGTATTTAATTCTACGGTTTTTCCACTAGCTTTGCCATCAGCGTGAAGTTCCACAGTCACTTTAACTGGACGGATACCATCTTGGTTATCCTTGTCATTCCAAACTTTTTCGATTGGAATATCGACAAATTGAGTAGCTTCGTTTTCTACATCAGCAATGGCATCTTTCAGTTTAATTTGACCATCTTTGTTGACTACTTCAAAATCAATGGTTTTATCCGATTTTTCATAGCCATCTGGTGCAGAAAGTTCAACTAGTTGATATTCCCCTACCGGAAGTCCTTTGACGGTTACTTTCCCATTTTCATCTGACGTTAAAGCTGTTTTGGTATCCGCTGAAATTTCGCCGCGTTCGGCCCACTTCACGGTCTTATCCGCTTTGAGTCCGTTATAATAGCGACTATCTTCATTCTTGATCGCAAAGACAGCACCGGCTAAAGCTTTTCCTTTTATATCTACTTTATTAAAGGAGATTTCTGGAACAGCATTTTCAACCTTTAGAGTCGCGACTTCTTGTCCTTCTTTATCTGCTTCTAATTTAATTTTTTTGCCATTTTTCAGCTCATCACTGATCGTATATCCAGCAGGAGCTTTTGTTTCAACCAGCAAATAATTCGTTGCACGCAAGTTCCCAAATTTCAATTCGCCCTTTTTATTTGTTACACCCGAACGAACGATTTGTTGCTTCTTACCATCCTTGTCTACCGACCAAAGTTCTAATTCGGCACCTTTTAAAGGAGTCTTATTATCATCAGCGTCGACTTTGACAATATTGACAGAGGATTTTGATCCTTCTCCGGTTCCGATAGAAACAACAACTTTCGTACTTTCTTCTGTGTTGCCCTCTACTTCTTTTTGTCCGTCACCTTTGATCGAGATCTTATTGGTCAAGGTATTTTCGCCGTTATTTTCTGGCATGATCAAGGCTTTGTATTCCATGATATAAGCTTTATCAATCGTCCCGTTCATCTTAATGGTAGCCACTTGTTGGCCAATCTCATTATTTGTTTCAATATCTACAGTATAATCTTTGCCTTTTCCCAATACCACACTGGCATCTTTGGTGATATTGCCAGCTTGATCGACTTTCGTTCCATAAATTGCAAAGGAATCTTCCGCCAACACTTGGTTGATCGAAGGAGTGTCGGTAATCACTACATTACTCATGGTTGATTGCGATGGATTGATGGTCACTGCCCAAGTTACATAATTGGCATTGTTTGGATCTTGTTTCCCAGACTTATCAGCAAAGACATTGCCGTGTTTCACGTTGACTGTTGCGGTAACGTCTTTTTGATAGGTAGCCCCGTTTTTATAGGTCGCTGTATTTTTATATTGTGACTGATCGATTACCTTTCCTTCTAAAGATGTTTCAAAAACGAGATCGTAGGCTTTATTGCCATCCGGTAATTTTGCCGTGACTGTTTTTGATGCGGAATCGTAAGCAATATCTGCATTTGTCACTTCAGCACCACGACTAACATTTCCGTTGGCAATGATCTTCACTTCATACAATTTTGCCGACCCGTCCACATAGTCCTGATTACCGATAATCGGATCAGTGATCATTGCACCTTTCAAAGCATCTTGAGTATAGTTGACTTTTGTCGTCCAAGTAATGTGCTTATTTTGTGCATTATAAGCCCCACCCTTAGTTGCATCGGCCTTATATTCATTTTTGATGTTTGGTTTATGTTCTGTCGTATTGGTATGGTTATCGCCACTGTGATCTTGCCAATGGGAGCTAGCACCGTTGCTTAAATCCCCTTCACGACGAGCAAAATCAGTCGTATAAGTTAAAACATAGGTCTTATCCGTGTCTTTTTTCAAATCACCCAAAAATTCCACTTTGAATTTTTGACCGTCCATTGTTACTTTGTAATCAATATCTTTGACTAAAGTTTTACCCCCTTGTTCCTTTAAAACAATGGAGTCTGGGTCTAAAGTGAGATTTTTAGAAAGGGTATCTTCCAGGTACCAGTTAGCCATTTCGTATTTGAATTTGTTGATGGTGATCGTCCAATTGATCTTCCGCTTGTCATAATCAATATTGGCTTCTTTGACTAAGCCATCTGTATTAATTGTACCTTCGCTGCCAGTTTCATAACCAGTATCGGTTTTTACGGAATTAGTTAATTTCGCTTCATCGCCTTTTACATCATCATCGATTATTTTATTGAATTTCGTCTTATAATCGATATTGACTGCTTCATCGATTCCGTTGGTAAAGTTGACTTTCATTGATTGACCATCAAAAATCACCGTATAATCTTTGCCTTTTTCCAAGGTCTTTCCAGAAACTGTTTTGACCACAATGGAATCTTGAATGAATTCTAGATTTTTATTGCCTAAAGTATCTGTTACATGTGAGTTGGCAGGCAAGTTTTTATTGCCATAGTTGTATTTGATTTGCCATTTATAGACAGTTCCGTAATTGTCATCGTCTGTTTTGCCAAAAGTCTTGTCGATCAACTTACCATAGGTCATCGTCGTTTCGGCTTTAGCACTTTGTTCGTCAGTGTTATCATCCTTTAATGTGGCCGTATTATTAAATTTAACATCGCCGCCTGCTGCTGGAATAGCAGAATCTTTCACCGTTGTTTCATAAACGAGTTGGAAAGAATCATTGGTTTTGGCATAGTCGTTGATAAATTTGATGACATTTCCATCTTTGGTATAATCTTTTCCTTCGATTAGAGGATGGTCTTTATCAACACTTACGACCTTACCGTTTTTATCAACGGTTTGACGATACACCTTAACTCCTGTTAAATTTAGGCCCTCAGGCATCGGATCTGTGACCGTTGCATTATTTAAGGTTTCCAAATTCGTATTGATGGAAACTTCCCAAGTGACTTTACTTTCTTTGACATTATTGGTTGCTGCCTTGCTGATGGATTGACCACCTTCAGGCTTGACAACGACATTAAACTCTTTGTCGCCCCCGTCAACTGGGAAAATGATGGTTGTACTTCCTGCATTCTCATCAGTATCCAAATATTGCATATAGGAGATTGTTCCTTTGATGTCGTGTTCGGATTCCACTTTATCATTAAACGTTAAACGCAGGGTACCGTCGTCTTTGATTTCATAAGTGCCATAATCACCAAGACTTCCGGAAACATTAGAGAATTGAATTCCTTCCGGTAATTTTGTTTCATAATAATCACCGGCATGCAGGCCATTTTCATCGCCTGTTAAAAGATATTCAGGAATGGTCCAGTTATAAAGCAATTCGATCATGGCATCTGGATTGATGACTTGCCCCTCTTCAACAGATTTATCATCGATCTTTAAATCAACACCGGTAATAAGGCTATCCCCATCATGGAGTAAATCATTGATCTTGCGAGGTTCTGCTTGTGCAGAAGCTTTCTTCCCTTCAGGAGCTACAGTGGAATCTGCCGTTTCACTTTCAGTTGTGGTTCTCACTTCACTCGTTGAACTTTCTGAGGTAGTGCTTGTCTGGTCAGACTCTCCATTGTCTCCAGCAGTTATTTCTTTTGTTGTCGTTGCTTTCGTTTCACTTTCGCGTACTTGACCAGGAACTAAAATTTCCTGAGTTCCGTTGACACCAGTCACAGTGAAAGTTTGATCATCTTTACCTACTTTAGTAACACTTAGTTTCAAAGTAAAGGCTCGATTAGTCGTTGCGGCTGTTTTTACTTCTATTTTATTATCTATTGTAGTAACTGTAACTCCTTCTATTTTTTCTGTATCTTTTTCTATTTGTACCGGTAAGTTGGTGTTGAAGACATAAGTTTGCTCAGTATCTGTTGTATTATGCAACAATAACATAACATTAATTTTTGCTGAATCTTCCTCGTTATCAATCAGCTTCACCTCCTGTATATCAGCACTATTCTTATCTTCCCGGGTATCGATTGTTTCTGCAACCGATATGACTGGTGAAAATACTGATTGTAATAGCAATACAATTAACATAATCACAGGCATTACTCTTTTCAACCCTTCAAACTGATCAATCTTTTTCCTATTCATCTTAACCCCTCCATCGTTGAATTTGCTCTACTTTGTTATAATTATAAACAATAAGAACCTATATAACAATACATTGAATTAAAATTGGATAAACAGAATTTTGCAGTAGTAGGTGCCGATCCAAGGATAGTAAACCATGTTGCTGAAAGGTTTGGCCGAGAAGGTTATATATTTCGAATAAAATGAATAATACAGCTCTGAACAATTACTAATGGAAAGATAGTTTTTGTCCCTTCTTCGAGGTCAGAAACCCTGTCCATCGAAATGAAAAAGACATCTTCAACACCACGTACTTCCAGTTCAGCAAATACTTGTATCCAGAGATTTTTAGATTCTAATTGATTTAATCATAACACTAAAATTTCCTGATTTTCCTTGAAATCATATCCAAAGATAGTGTATACAGCATATTCTTTGGCTTCATAATTTTCTCGCAAAGTAACATACCATACAATCAACGAATGCTAGTGTTACCGAATTTTACATAGTCCATCTTTTTCCCTCCAGTAGTATTAATTTAACAAAACATTTCGTTTCTTATTAATGCAGCTTGAAAAGTACTTCAAAATAAAAGGCGTATCGATTTTTCCTTAATCAAGGATATCAGTAGAAGCCGCAATAGCTGCTTGCGCTTCGAATTGTTTGATTCGCTCATCTAAGACTTTGATTGTGTCAGTTAAAGCTTAAAGCTTGTGAGCCTATAACCAAGCGCATTGGTGCAGGATTTACATCAGCACTTTCAATGATACGGGTAGCCATTTTTTCGGGATCACCAGCAGCCAAGCCATTGTCTGGATTTAACATCGTTAAAAAGGCATACGCGGGATTTCCATTATATTCGGACATCAAATTTGCTACTTGAGCACTGCCATAGCGAAATTGCGTTCGTGCGCCACTAGGTTCCACGATCGTCATAACAATGGTGATAGGTTTCCACCTTGCGGCGTACCTTCCTCCGAAGGATGAACCAAGCCATTTTCCATAATTCCACTCATGAGATAACGACGTATCAAGCACAAGACCTGTTTATCTTGAACTTTCTTTTCGATAAGGTACATCAGTTTATCGTGATTAACGGTGTCAAAATAAGCTTTCATATCAATGTCTACAACGTATCTGTAACCTTGCTCGTAATACGACTTGGCCTGTATGATTGCCATCTGCGCACTACGTTTTGGACGAAACCCAAAACTATTCTCGGAGAACTCAGTTTCAAATATTGGTTGTAAGACTTGATTGATTGCTTGTTGAAGCATACGGTCGATGACCGTGGGAATCCCCAATTTCCGCTTACCACCATTTGGTTTGGGTATTTCTACCCGCCGTACTGGTGAGGGTTTATATGAACCCTCGCGAAGTTGATTCAGGAGTTCCTCACGATTCTCCTTCAAGTAGGGAAGCAGTTGGTCGTACGTCATACCGTCCACTCCCGCTGCTCCCTTATTTCTGACCACTTGAAGGTAAGCTCGATTGAGATTATCCCTTGACAGGATTCTCTCAAACAGAGTTGATACACCATCTTGGTCTGTTTGTTCACCGCAAGAAGTGCTACGCACTTCGTCATATCTTTCGTGTTCCACACTATCCTTTTGACGATAGTCAGATCGTTCTGTTTTCTGCGATTGTCGCACTTCTCACACCTCCTAAGTTTCTCAAGATTATTATTGTTCAGTCCTTCGTAGCCTGTCAGATGGCTACTACTATGACCTCGGCTGACTTCTTACGATTCATCCTGATGTCACCATTAAGATTGTGCTGGCTCGTTATCATTCAACTTACACGACACCCTCGTAAGACCTCCCCCGGTAAGAGCAATAACTTTCCTCCCATATAACTGCTGGATTTACTGTATAGGTTTCAGGCAGTATTAGACTTCGCCTTGTCTTGCAGACTTATCCGACCTAATTCTGCCTTATATCCAGTTTCTGTTCGTCAGTTCAGGAGTTTGCGTCCGGCTTCCTTCAGCTACAACCTCGCGATTGCCACCTTGCCTTTCACTAACAGTTCCTACTGCCAAGCCTGTAACGGACTTTCACCGCCAAGTTATTGCCCATGCAGGGCGCACCAAAAAACAGGGCCTTTCATCACGAAAGACCCTGTTTAGTATTATCTTGAATATTTTTCTTTAACATTCTAGCAAATTCTTTTACATAATAGTTGGTACCTTCTTTTTTCCAAAACGCACAGTATTTTCGGATAATCGGTTTACCAGCTTTTTGAACAGGAATTCTAGTCGTCGCTGAAAGTGGTGATGGTTGAGAACCAATTTTTTCAAGTGGTAAAAATCCACGATTACTAGCAACCATCAGACGAGCTTCTTCCAGATTTCCAGCATAAATGAACTGATTTGAAAATCCTAAGGTATCCTTATAAAAAGCTTCTTCATGCTCCAATTGATCTTTCGAAGTTATCAAGATACAAGGAATTTCTGAAAGATCTTCTACATTTATTACTTCTTGTTTACTTAAAGGATTACGCCGCAAAATCTCAATAAACGTTGTTGGCTGAATGAGTTCAAGATTGACATAGTCTTTTGAAAAAGCCCTTCTTTGATTACTCAAAACCAAATGAACTGTTTGTTGGAGCAACTCTTGATAAAGTTCCTCATGTGTCCCATGGATCAAATCAATCACTACTTCAGGATAACTCTCTGAAAATTCGGTAATCGCTTGATGTAAAACAGGTCCTCCATAAACTTGTAAATAGCCAATTCTAAGATGAGCATCATCGCTTCCAATTCTTTGGGTTTCCAAAATAATTCGATCAATTCGACTCAATATTTGCCGGCTCTCTTGATAGAAATATTCCCCAGATGAAGTTAAACGAAACTTTCGATGCTGTCTAATAAATAATTCAGTGCCCAATTCTGTTTCTAATGATTGAATTTGTTGAGAGATTGCAGATTGTGAGATAAATTCCTGTTCAGCTGCTTCTGTAAAGCTATTATTCTCAACCACCGAAACAAAATAACGCATTTGTCGTAATAACATTGTTTCACCTCCCTAGGGAAAGATTTAAGTAGTATCTGTGCAATAGATAATTATTTTTTTATTAGATAAAATTCTACTGTTGATAAAATTTTAAAAAAACTGTTGTTTCATATTTCAAGGACTTTATCGAAATTGTTAATACAACTACTTCTTTATTATGCCTCAACTACGACATATTGTACAAGTTTACAATAATTGGTTACCTATATACTTTTTGAACTCATCTTAGAACGTTATTCGCAATTGGTAATCTTCCAGTTTTCTCCTTTAGATAACAATAAGTTATATTGAAAATCATGAGTCACCTTTTCAACATCATCGAGATATTTCACTATGACTTTTACTCGAACCGAATCCTTTGTTTCAAAATAAATAGGATTAGTTATTTCTACAAATTGAAGATTTGTATTAATCGGTTGAATCACATTATTTTCAACATAATACTCAAGTTCTTTTTCCGATGCTGTTGGATAAAGCTTGAAAAATGTCTCTAAAAATTCAGTGATCTCTTCTGTGGTTTTGGCATCAATTTCCGAATCACTTTCTACTTGTTTTGCCTCATATTTTGCCTTATCAGGTTTTGCAACCATTGTCGGCAAACTAGTTACAATATGATTCCCTTTTTCATCTTCAAAAATTGTCACTCGATATGCAGAGGAAATTGATTGTGTCTTTTTCCCTTCTGTAATCTTTTGCTCCACTAAAAACGAAACAACAAATTCTACTGAATTCTTTTCAACATCTAGAATTTTTACAGATTTAACTTCAGAACTAGTGGGAATATCCGCTCGAACCATATCTTGACTCAAAGCGAGACCTTCTTCTGTAAGGTACTGTCCAAGAGTATTCATTCTCTTTTCAACTACTTCCTTGTTATTCTTCCACGAAAAGTATTCTTTCGCAAAATCCTCCGTAAAACTTTCAACCCCAGAAGTATTCACCACCTTCTCTTTCACTACCACTTTTTCATGAGTCGTATGCTGATCAATGGCGGTGAAATTTTTGTAGATGCCAAAAGCAAGACTACAAGACAATAAAAGCCAAAGGGCAAGCACCATTTTTCGATGCTTGCCCACTGAAATGACTCGTTCTTTCTTCTTTTTTGGGATCTTTTCCTTTTGGTTTCGTTCAATTTTTATCTTCATGTTCATTCCTCTTTTCTCTTATTTGTAGCGGCCAGCTCCGATAAGATGCTGCTGCCAATAGCTTTCTGTTAGATCTGTCCAGCCCACTGGATTTCCTGCATGAAACATGCGATTCTCTCCTGCATAAATCCCCACATGAGTCACATAAGTACCGGCATCATAGGTTGAATGAAAGAAAATCAAATCACCTGGTTTGGCATCTTTTAAATCAATATGAGTCATGGCATCATATTGATCCTGAGCCACCCGAGGAAGTTTCAAACCAACTTTGGCATAACACCATTGGGTCAAGCCACTACAATCAAAACCCGTTTCGGGACTTGAGCCACCAAATACATAGGCCGTTCCTTCATACTTAAACGCCTCGTCAAAAATTCCTTGGACTGTTTTATCATCAAACTGTGTGGTGATCAGATATTGTTTCACCAATAAGCAATAAAACATATTGCCATAGTTATACCGCCACCCACCATTCTCCTTGATTGCGATGGGATTAGGATAATCGACTTTTTGACCACCTGATTTTTCCTTTGAAAAAGATTCTGCTAAAGCAAAACTGTGCTTCTTTCCGTTTTCCGAGACATAATCCAAATACCCGCCACCATAGTTATAGGCCTGAATAATGCTATCTTGATCACAACCTAGTTCTTTGGAACGCTTAACCAAAGACGCAAAATAGAGGCATCCTTGTTTGATGGATGCCTCGGTATTTAACGAATTCGGTGGTAAGCCGGCTGACTCCGAACTTTGCATAACGTCTTCCATTGTGCCACCAGATTCCACTTGAATAATCGCCAAAAGAATCGGAACATACTCTGTTATATCCGATTCTTTGGCATACTTTTCCACCATTGCCCGGTGTTTCAAAACTTCTTCTGCGACACTACTACCTCCAGGAGAAGTTCCAGTACTCCCACTTCCTTCACTGTCTTCCCCAAAAAACAAACCCACACACATCAAAATTCCCATAAATGAGATGGTCAGGAAGGTTAATGAAATGACACCCAATTTTTTCAAGTTCATTTTTTCTCACCTGACCTTGGTTTTGAACGAGGGTTCATTCTTTTTTGTATTTTTTGATTGGTCCGCTTTGGAAGAGTAGACCTCTGTTTCACTTGTTGAAAAGAATTTTTCTTTCCTGAGGATTGGTTTATTCCTTTTGAAATGATTTCTTGACCAGCTAGTTTTCGTTTGATTTCAGGATTCAGATTTGCTCTCATAATCCGCTTTGGTGCTTCTTTTTTCTGCGTCATATCTTTCTGAGGTTGAGCTGCTTTATCTATTGGAATATTCGCCCTTCTTTTTCCCTGACGATTTGTAGCTTCACTCAGTATCTTGCGTTTTTCGTCCATTTTCGCATTTCTTCGTTGTCGTTGTTTTTCTCGCAACTCCGCTCGATTTGCTTTTTCTTGGACAAGTCCACGCTTGAATTCTTCTGGTGCTTTTTTCGTCTTTTCGATTCCTTTATGGAGGTTATATTTCAAGTTGGTCGGCGTATTCCGTACTTGATCCTTTACTTGTTTAGTCTTATCTTTCACTAAAGCTTGGGTATCCAGAACTTTGCCGACTTTTCTCCCGGCTAAATTCATTCGAGACTGGTTCTTATTATTTGAAATTGGCTTTTCCTTATTCGAGACAGGCGGTACCTCTTGATCGTTAGGTAATCGTGAGTTCTTTCGTAGAGAAGAATCGGATGGCTTAAATTTGGATTTTGATTGTTCCTTTGCGAGCTTATTTCCAACTGTTGCACCACCACCAAAAGCTAAAGTTCGCCCCACATTTCGATTGAGTTGTCGCAATTTACGGTTCATCAACATTTGCGGTCTTCGCATGACGCGTCTACCCATTGACTGGCTATCATTACTTTGGAGATTGAACATGCTCATAATGTCACCCAATTTGAAATAGATGCCGGCAAAGGTCACAATTTGCAGAAAAGCTACCATAAAAAAGGGATAGGTGGCGGAAATATTGAAAAACATGGTAGAGATACTAAATGCAGTCGTGATTACCAAAGTAACTCCCGCTCGCATCATAATTGTATTAAACAAACGAATAATCGCCTTCTTGCCCAAACTCTCATAAGTCGGCAACATGGACAATAAGAAACTAATTGGCAGAAACATCGCAAAAATAATGAAGAGAATTTGCGAGAACAACATAATCCCAGTCAGAAGAAAGACAAAGAAGGAAATCCCAATATTGAACAATACCAAAAAGACCACGGTCCCTAAACGGTTCATGGTCTTGGTAATACTTAGATTCGCATTGTCATTGTCTTCAATCTCAGCTTTAACCGCTTCTTCTCGATCCTTCCCTTTATTTTCATCCGGACTGACAGATAGTATGTTGTTGACCCGCTCTTCCCCAATTTCTTCTATATTTGAATCATCAAACTGCAAGAGTAACCAAGGTTGTTGGACTTGAATGGAAAACAAGCTATCCCGAATCAAATCCACACTATCTTTTCCCTGGCTTTCAGAATTCGGTACGACGATCTTAGTCCCGAGACTAAGTGCCGCCTCACTGACATCTGAACTAAAGTCATTGATTTTTGTAATATAGGTAGGCGCATACGCAATGAAGGAACCTGAAAGCAGAAAGATCATCACAAAATTAATCACTGCCCGAACTGCTTTAGTGGTTTCTCGTTTTAATAATCCGGTATACGCCACATAAACTCCTAGAGCTAAAATCATTAATAATAGAAACCCAAAGTAAAATCCCGATGTCTGTAGTCCATTTTCGGTAATACCGGCTAGGGTTTGGATATTTTTTCCAATACTTTCAGCCGTATCCGAAATGAAGTCCAGCTTATATGCTTCTTGAACTACATAACCTGTAGCATTCGATAAATACAAACTTACGGACCAAATAAAATTGGTAATGGCATAAAGACCATACATTACGCTCTTCCCTAGGCCATCACCCCAATTCCAAGGGAGCCAATCCCAAGAGCTATCCACAAAGAAATCTAGTTGATAGTTACCAAGTGAATATTGGGAATAAAGATTTCCGGATTCAACTGTATCATCAACCAGACCCGTTGCCTCGGCCACCGTTCCAATCAGACTGAGAAGAAGTAGCATGGTACAGAGACTGATTGCGATTATCCCCACAATCCGAAAAAGTTTCTTTTTCATACCCTCACCCCATCCTCTCTTGAGCCGGCGGACGGGTATCAAAGGCATAGAAGAGTTCTTCAAAGACTGGATGAACTTGGACCACACCTACTCGACCATACAAATCTTGCATCAAGCATTGACCGTTTTCCAAATCTCGTAGACGTTTTTGATTGCTTTCATCTTCTTGATCTAAGCCAAAGAATTCCAAAGTTTTCTTGATTTCATGAATATCGGTACTTCGAAACGCAAATTTCAACCCGATATTATTTTTCAAGCGTTCATCCAGTAAGTCATCACTGTTTTGTGTGACAAAGTAAACACCGGCATTCATGGCCCGACCAGCACGCACTAATTTATTCGATAACGTTTTTCCTTGCGCTACTTGAAGAAAACTCCACGCCTCATCCAGGTCCACAATCTTGAAAATTTCTCGATTACTATGGATAAAGTCCAAGGCAAAAGTGGAAATGACGATTAGCATAGAAACACTAAGCAATTCCATGGTGGTATATTCTTCAAAAGTGGTTTCTGCATCTGGTAAAACCAAATCCGCTACTTGAATGATATTTAACTGCCTATCTAAACTAATCGACTGGGTAATCGAACCATCTGAGAAAAGCAAATGGGCAAAATCATAATCGGTAAAAGACTCGATATGATCGGCAATATTTTCCGCAACTGGTGAGCCTTCATTTCGAAGTTCATTAATGACTTGTAGCAATCCTCGTTGCTCACTTTGGGTAACGGTCCGAATGGCCTTACGCAACACTGGAAACTTCTCCCCATCTCGACTAGAAATTCCTGTTAAAAAGGTCAGAATATCAATTGCTAAACTTTCTGAGTCTTTCTTTTTCTTCATGATGACATAGGGATCAAGTAAGCCTTGATTTTTTGGCTTACTGGTCAAGTTGAGAATATTAATTTCATCTGCAATTTCTAGCAAGGTTTCTTTCCAACCACCTCGTTCTCCTTTTGGATCGACAATCACAGCTTGCCCACCAAAAAGGACAGCATAGTAGACTAAAAGATTGTTACTAAAAGATTTTCCGCCGCCAAGAGAACCAAGGAACGCAGCTGCCAAAGCATTGGTAACTGAACCTTTTACCCCTTGTGAGGCCAATGCTGGTTTCAGGTAGACATTTCGCCCCGTATCTACGTTATAGCCAAAGTAAATTCCTTCCAATTCTCCTAGCATCTGTGTAGCCCCAAAACCAAGCCCCGCCAAAAAGTCAGACGTCACATACTGGATATAGTCGTTCATGTAGCGTTTGCTTGAAGGTAAGAATTCTTCATGTAGCCCTATCATATCGCCAAAGGGCCGGACTAGTTTTACATTGGTATCATCATAAAAGTCAAGCACTTCATCACAGCGGCGTTTTAGTTCATCTACTGATTCGGCACTTACTCGAACCACATAACTCAGTTTGTACATGGATTCTTTCGACTGATCCAAGGTGGTTTCCAATTCGTCCACAGAATCCAACGCATCTAAAACATTAGAATTTGTTTCATTGTCGGATTGATAGGCGTGATTGTCTAAATCTTTTAGTTCCTTTTTCTTATTGCGAACGGTGGCTAATGCCTTCTTGTTCGTCACAATCTCTACATTCATACTTGTGTCGATTGGGAATGTAAATTGTTGTTGCTGGTAATAGAAAAGTTCTGAGGAAGGAAACTCCATTTCCCCTACAATCGTATTGATTGTCAGATACGCTACATACGATTCATGATTTTCGTGTTCTATCCGTAAGTAACGAGGCTTTTCTTCAATCAAGCAACGACTGGGACGTAGAAGGTCATAACGTTTCACCAGCGTTTCGGATTTTAGCTTTTTCTTTGGTAGCTGAAATTCATATTCTTCAAACGGTATCCCTTTTTCACCATAGATATGTTCAATCAAATACGTCAGATCACTGGGAGTGACTCGTCTGACTTTAAATCTTCGAGTCAATTTATTTTCCATTAGTTTTTCAAGCTTGGTATATCGGCGAATTTCTTCATTAGATAAGGAAACAAAATCACCCATTAGATGATGATTCACTCCATAGACAAATTCTTGAAGCCCAGAAAAGAAAGATTTCTTGAGACTTTTTAGATTGACTTCTTCATCTGTGGCAATCAGTTTGAAGCCAATAAAAAAGCGATAATCAATCTGACTATCGCCAATCATGGATACTAATGCATCTGTCTGTAAATCAATTCGTTGTTTCGCGACTTCTTTGAGTCTACCGGTAATTTCCTTTTTCGATCGCTCTTGTGTGGCACGAATACTACTTTCCGTGGCAATTTGTAAGGCGTGAATCTTGCCTTCACGATTTTGTGCAATCAATTGGCGAAAGTTATCATGTACTTGATACTTCTGTTCAGGTGACAAAAAGGAGTAATTGTAAGGTATTAACTCATAGTAGGCAAAACATTCTCCCTCTTGATTAAAGACAAGATTATTTTCAATATACTTAATCGGGTACATAGTTCACACTCCTTACAAGAGTAATGGGTTCATCCCATCGTTTCTTCTGTTCTTTGACTTTCTTTCCTGCAAAAGTGACCTTAAATCGCAAGTGATAACTGATAAAGGATCGTAAAAATCCCAATGGTTTCTTACCGTCAAACGTTTTTTGCGACATGAACCAAGTAACCGCCACCGGTATACCTAAGTATTTTAAAAATGTCCCCTCTATCATAGACAGCGGAGGCATATGGGCAAATACGATGACAAACAGCAAGGATAAAACAAACCAAGCCATCTGGTTAAAAGTCACAGGAAAAGGCAGTTGAAAGTCATTAATCGCATAAATGACCTTTTCAACTGCCCAAATACTGGTATAGCTTTTTATTTTTTTCATATTCAATTGGCTCACTTTCTAATATAATATAAACATCATGCTTAATTTTTTAAGGAGGTACATATGCAAAACTTAGTAACAATGGCAAGTGGAACACTTAACGAAGCTTACTCGGGAACTGAGATTGCAACTTTATTTGCTGAATATGGAGCAGAATTTAACGCTTCTGTTCCCTTTGTCTCAACTCCCTTTCCGAACTTTACTTCTAAGGCTACCGCGATTCAAAATAATTTACAAGCTTTCACAGAAGAACAGCAATTTAAAATTATAAAAGATCTTTGTGAAAGAGTGCTTACTCAAAATCCAGCAAATAAAGACGTTGCTAAGGTTTTAAAACTGTTACTAAAAAATTATGGTTCAGTTTATTCTAGTGATAAAATAGATAGAAATATCATCAATGAAACTAACACTTGGTTGGCTGCTTCCTCAAGAGCAAAAGAAGAGTTTGAAAAGGCCATACAGTCATACGACAACAGCATCTATAACCGTTACACTTTAGATAGTATCAGGCTGGCCTTTGAGTTTTTTATGCAGGATATTTTAAAAAACTCAAAGTCTTTAGAAAACCAGCCTATCGATGGGGAACTTCTACCCTTATTGAGAAAAAAAGGCCTTCCAAAAGAAATAATCAATTTGGTCCGTTCAATTATCAAAGGACTTATAAGCTATCAAAATGAAAATGTTAAGCATAGTCAGACATTTACTGATCTAGAAGTAGAATTTGTTATTGAACAAACTAGCATTCTTATGAAGTTATTCGCAAAAATTGAAAAGATAGAAAAAGAGAGTTGATTTTTATCAACTCTCTTTTTCATCACTACACCTTTTTCTCTTTTTATACTTTCGAAATAGATACTCACATAGAATCATCGCTGAATTCGCAGTAAGGATAGCTTCCTCTTCATTAATTGCAATCCTCTTAGAGCCCTGAGCATGGGCATCTCCTTGACTATTTCTCATCTCAAGAATTTTATCTGACAATGTATTTAGAGCCCCAACTAAAGCTTTTATTCTCTTATCCATATCTTTGTCAATTTTTATATTTAGCCTCTCAAAGACTTCATTTCTTAAATCTTTAGATCTTACAATATTATTATCAATCTTTTTTCCCTTTGTGTTTTCGATGATATATTTCAAGACTTCATCAATCATAGTATTTGATTTTGTCAAAACAGAATCGAAATCTTCATTTTGGATGTCCTTACTTATACGAGTTGGAAGTTGTTGAATATACTCTAAACTGACTTCCTTTGAAAATTTAGTTCCATTAATTAATCTTACGCTATCCTTCTTCTGATATGCCTCTTCAATCAATAGGGTTACAATTGGATTCATTTTAGGCGGTTTATAATCGCTTGGATTTTCAAATTGGCGGATGGCGGTGATTTGCTTCATAGTTTCGTTTAATGAATATATTAATTTGAACTTTATGTGATCACTAATATCCTCTAAGACAAGAAATTCTTTGAAGGAATTTCCTTTAGAGCCACCAAATCTTTCTTGAATTCCAAATCCAACTATTTTCTTAGTGTATAGGTCCCATTCGAGGTTACTGAACTCCAATATATATCCAGGAGAGCCGTCTGAAAAATAATTTGCAAGCTGTTTAGCCTCATCAATATTCACCACTTCCACTCCTTTGAAATACTACTCGATATTTTCTATTGTAGTATCTTTAAGGGCAGTATTCAATATACTCTTACTCACATAGCTCAAAGACCCCACGACTCGTAACCAAATAATTGCCTCCAATCTCCAAATCTCGACCACACGCATCAAAATCAATATACGTCTTCAAATGTTCCGGTACTTCTCCAAAATCACCAGCTTCCACAATCAAGTAATACGCTACATCACTCATATCATTACAATCGGGATAACAAATAATATCATCCACATGCTCCACCATCTCCTCAAAAGAATTGAAAAAAGCGTGCTGAATCTCTAAAGCAACCTCGCCAATCGGCGTTCCTTCTAATTCCTCTGCTAAACCACATAACCGATTAATTTCCTCGATTGGTGTATACTCATCAATCTCAAAAGGCAGTTCATAATCATGAATCGCATATTCTTCATAT
Organism: Enterococcus malodoratus; assembly: GCF_027659535.1. Lineage (NCBI taxonomy): Bacteria > Bacillati > Bacillota > Bacilli > Lactobacillales > Enterococcaceae > Enterococcus > Enterococcus malodoratus. Next base: position 191,484 of record NZ_JAQDPG010000009.1, read on the forward strand.
TCGTCAATTAATCCAATCCGTTCTTTCACTTCATCAAAATCGATAGGTGGGGTAAACCACGCCCCCACCAATTCACCTTCATTGTATTTTCCAAGGTTCGCAATATAAACACGCATCTGTTCCATCGTGAATCCCCCTTACGCACCGATAATTCGGTTAAACAAATTAAGCAAGACATCCTTCACACCAGAAGCATTAAAGACCAGACCTACCGCAATCAAGGCAATCACCAAGAAGCCAATCAGTTTGGAAAACTCACGTTTAAATCCTAAAAACAAACCAATGACCACAATCGCTAGTAATACTAAAGATTGAGCATTGGTTAAAAACCATTGATATAAATTTTGTCCGAAATTCATCTTGTCACTTTCCTTTCTTTTCCATTGCTCGATCCGCTGCTGCACTTGCGTTCATCAAGCACATCACAGTAACACCAAGTAGACTGCCACCAAATACCAATAACATATCTTTTACAATTCCCATCAAAATTCCTCTTTTCATATAATCAAGTCTTCAATTGCCATACTTTGTTGCTCCAAAATCTTTTTATGCCGGTCTGATAACCGCGCATTCTGTACCATATCCTGGATATACGCTGTTTGATTCAATCGATCCAACTCCTTAGCCATTTTCCACGTAGGGGCGACTTGGCGTCCAAGCCAATTCAAGGTTCGTTCTATAGTATAAGGTTTCGGTTCAGAAGTTAATTGAATTTCCTTCCGATTCCGTCCAATAAAGCGCCCCCATTGTTCATTCAAGGGCCAGTTGGTTCGCCGTTTTCCTTCCACCTTATCCGCAAATCGCAAGTAACGATTGATAATGGAAAACGTGGTGCTCTCAATGCTACGACCTTTTAACAAATCTTGAATCGCATGATAAGCACGGTCATTTTTCAGTCGAATCTCAAAACGATTTTTCGTCTCAGTCTGGTCTAATGGAATCCCTAACTTGATATATTGTTCATAATCTTTTTCGTACAGGCAGAAATAAACCTCACTTTTGAGGCTACCGATATATAAAGTATTTCCCATGCCATCCTTTTCATCAGCTTTCAACAGTTCCCCGGAACGGTAACTTTTAAAGGTACGGAACAAGGAGATACATTCTTCCTTCTGACATTTTTTCGTTAACTCAGGTATATCCAATAGCCCCACTCGATCATTGATTGCCAAGTCCAAGCGTTTCATTACGCCACCAGCTTTTAGACAATTCTCGAAAAAGTCGTACCAACTACGCTTTTGGGCGAGTAAAAAAGTTTCAAATTGCCGACAACCACGACCCTTTAATTCTAAAAGAACACCTTTATCTTCTTCATGAGACAACATCACCACTATATCTCCCATGACGTATTGTTCTTGATAGGAGTAAAAGGCGTAATCTTCATGGAGCATATACTCAAATTTTAAATGGAGAATTTCTTGAATAATTTTCCGTACATCCGTTGTGGGGAAACGAATCCTTACATAGTCAAACAGTAACGTCAAAGGCAAATCGGGATTGAAACTTTCCAGTTGGTCAAAAATTTTTCTCATGGTCTTTGCGGATGGTGTTACGCCACCGTTTTCTATCTGATTTAAATAGGGACGACTAAGCCCGCAAGCCGTAGCCAATTTATTTTGCGAAACACCATATTCGTTGCGTCGGTCTTTTAATAACCGGTAATCTAAATTCCGTTGTGCCAAGTTCTCGCCTCCAAATTCAAGGTGTTAACTTTTTCAAATGAGTTAACACCTATACAAATTACTTACTATCCTTGATACAACAAGCATTCTTAATGATTGCTTGCTTATTTTTTGTGTTTTTGTACCCCCCTGTTAGATACGGGGGGTGAGACATCATGACCGGCTGCCGCCGTCCATGAACAGGCACAGCACCACGGAGGATTTCTGCTTCGCAAATCCCCCGCGGTCAGCGCCTATCAGTTGGTTTATTTACCTGTTACTCCGAGGTAATCCCCTCAATTTCTAGTTCTGCTTTTATCTCGAACAAGTATTGACGGATATCCGGTTCTTTCGCAAGGTCCGCAATCCGTTCAAGTTCCGTGATTACTTGATTTAGTTCAATTCGAGTATCGGTTTCCTCATCCATTACATATGAATCACCAGGGACCTTCACCCCATTTTTTCGAATATCAAAATTGAGCCGGTACAGTTCTTCTTCCAATTCCAGATCTGACTGAATCTTGCCAATCACCCAGTAGATTTCTCCAATCAACTCATCATAAATCATCTATTTTTACCTCCTTTAATCTTCTGGCAACATCAAAAATGACCGGAACTGTTACTGAGTTTCCGGCCTGCTTATACAACTGACTATCTGAATTAACTTGAGAAGCTCGGTCAAAAGCCCAATTGGGAAAGCCTTGAAGTCGCCAGCACTCTCTAGGTGTTAGCTTCCGAATCTGATACTGATCCGTGACAACTGCTTGTTGGTCACCTGTTAGTAAAGTATGCACACTTTGTTTTCCCAGACGGCCTCGACGACTTGTGGAATTAGGAAAAGCCAAGTTCACACTGTCCCCTGGCTTCACCTCTTGATATTCTGTTTCATTTTTTCGAATCATAATTTTCGTTCCCCCTTGTTTCGTTGACAAAGTGGGGGCAGTGCCAGTTACCTCATAAACTCGATTGCCTTGTTCAAAATTTCCCGGTAACATACCCGCTACAGAAATCCCATCCTTTACCGGCAATGCGATTTTGATTCCTTCATCACCGGTTAAGGTTGGGGCAACCCCATCTGAACCATAGACTTGGCCACCCATTCCTCGATTGGAAGGATTGATATTTAACAAGTTTCGGATGTTTTGATCAGATGTTGGAGACGATCCAATGATAGGAAATACTTGTTCGGTACGTGCGTCTCGAGAATGTCCGATAAGGAAGACCCGCTCACGGCTTTGGGGAACGTAGGCCTTTGAGTTAAGCACTTGCCATTCCACATCATACCCCAATCCATCCAACGTTCGGAGGATCGTCTCGAACGTAGCCCCTCCTTCGTGATTGAGCAATCCCCGGACGTTCTCAAGGAATAAAAGCTTAGGTTGGAGAAGAGTGGCGAACCGAGCGATTTCAAAGAATAAAGTACCTCGAGTATCGGAAAATCCTTGCCGCTTTCCCGCAATTGAAAAAGCTTGGCACGGAAATCCGCCGCAAAGGATATCCACTGATCCGAGGGATTGAACAAACTCGTCTGATACACTTGTGATGTCATGCATTTCCACCTCCTTCCTTGTATCATGGATTGCCTTATAACTCCTCCGAGCAAATTTATCAATTTCACAAAAGCCGATACACTGGTGACCCGCTTGTTCCATACCTAAGCGAAAGCCACCAATCCCAGCGAATAAATCTAAAAATGTCATAAATCACCTCAATAAAAAAAGCCGAGGATTATTGATATCCCCAGGCTACATACTATTATTTTCTCTTTCCATATGAACGGTTAATCCAGCAATGTTGCTAATTTCCTTTAAGAAATCATACCCTTTTGGTACAAGTGGCGTATAAAATTCGCTAATCACACTCCCTCCTGTATCTACATAACCTCGTCCTTTGATACGTTTCATAAAGAAATTTTTATCAACCTCACCAAACATCATGGAATACCCGAGTTCACTCATACGGCCCAAAGCCACACGAAAATTAAACTGATCGCGAATCCCATCTCCTAAATATTTCGCATCTGGTCTTTGACAAGCCAAAATCAGGAAGAAACCAGACTGACGGCCTAACATCACAATTTGTTTGAGTCTATTCAAAATCACCGCACTTTCTTTCGTCGTTAACATCTCCATATAAGCCACGTATTCATCAAAGATTAAAAAGTTGGGCGGAAGTCCGAGATACGCATAATTTTCTCCTGTTTTGTAGTTGGGCATTTCTTTCATTGCCTTGCTACGGTCCATCATGCGTTCATAAAAATCTTCCACACATGCAGAAATTTCTTCTTTTTGGAAGTATACGTGAGGTATCACCGTACCTAAATCGGCAAGGTCTGCATTTTTGGGATCAAGAACATAAAGCTCGGCATCTGACTTCAAGAGAGCTTGGATAATGGTGAGCAAAAAGTAAGTCTTTCCACCACCTGTACCGCCTGCAATTAACATATGAGGCAAGGAATCATAGGCCCATACTAGATTTTTCATCAATTGCAGAGCTCCGTTTTTTGCTACTACTTCATCTATCCCAATTCGATTGGCAATCATATCGTAAAACAAGGTGTATTCCACATAGGAGTCTTTGAGTTCCTTTTCAACTAACTCACAATACAGTCCGCTTTCTAACTTCTTTTCCAACTTTAAAAGCTGATCTTGATATTTTCCCAGTGAAATTTGAACGCGAATGGAAAGTAAGCCATCTTTCATTCGATAATAAATTTTGGGGAAGTAACTGATAGTCTCTCTAGTTTTACTACTATTCAAATCTTTGAAAAAACCTTCACTTTGCGTCTGTTTTACTTCATACCAATGGTTTTCTAGAATCATCCGAGCTAGCTTTTGTCGATGCCACAAGCTGCGCCAATGATCTTGAAAAAAATGAATATAAAGTAACATCATGCTTCCTGAAAAAGCGAGACTTCCAAGCAGACATACTAAATCTTTTATAGACCAAACAATTTTAATAGTGGAAAGCGATACCTTAGAAATATCAATTTGTCTAAGCTCTTGAAAATAAAAGACACTCATCCAACCGATGAACAAAGCAATTAACCAGCCAAGAACAAAGTGATAAACCAAGTGCTGATCTCCTGCACGTATGCGATGCCCGTTGTACATTTTGATGGTTTCCACCTCCAATCAAAAATTGCCCAATAGAATTTATCAGGCAATTTCAAAAAGTTATGCTAGTCATTTACTGACACGGGAAGTTGTTTCGTTTCTATCACTTGTGTTAAAAAACCTTCAATGGCATCCGGCATCTCCACACCGATTTCTTCCAAGACAGATTCCGCCTGCCGACATAAGTTTTCATTTACTTCGACAACCATAAAGAACGACTCTTCTTCCTCTAACCAATTCAGTACATCAAAGTCTTCTTCGGCATCGTTACCTACTCCCAGTAACCCTTGATGCATAATCAGAAACATTTTTTCATCATAGGTTAATGCTTTAGTGAGTTGTTCCTCAGTTAACTCACCTTTGCCATATTGATCGAGACAGTCTAAAATATGTTCCACATTAATTTCCATTCTTTTCACCTATTTCTTTCCATCATTTTGGTTCGTAGGATTTCCTTGATTCGGTTGTCGTTTCAAGACTAAATCATCTGCCTTGATAAACCAATTAACAGTGGTCCCTTCTCGAAAAACATAATTGGCGACTGTATCCACGATAGGATTGACCAGCTCTACCTCTGCATCATAAGCAAACTCGCGTAAGGGTACATTTGATGGGATACTAACTTGAATCATTCGACCTTGCGCGGAGGATTTCAAATTATAGGTCCGTTCTTTTACCTCATTACTAACCGTTCCATCCTCATTTTGTTTCCGTACTTCTCGACGTAATGCGGAAAAGCGCAACTTCCCAAACGTTAATCCTGAATCTACGACAATACCTTCTGTTAATCTCATCTTCTTTTCCTCCTATGCTTTCACTAAATCATCGACATACAACACGTAATCAGTAAACCCACGATTCTCAATCTCATACCCTTTGGCAACCAAGTGGGGATTCACGGCTTTTAGCGGTTGGTCTTGATCAAAATCCTTTTCACCGGCTTCCGCAGCTACCACCACCTCAATATCATCGGCTCGCTGTTTACTGGAATACAAATGGTAACTACGACCAATTACTGTAGTATTCCGACCATATCCTTCTGTTAAAACTTCGCCTTCTCCGGCATAACTGATCTTTCCAAAGGTTTCGGTCATATCTGGCACAACAAATTTCAATTCCATATTCTTTTCCTCTTTTCATTGTTAGTTTTGGATACAAAAATAGCGCGACCACTTTTTTTAGGAGGCGGTCGCGCACGTCGGTTCTTCTTATTTACTTGTTTCACCTCATCACCTTAGTTCCGGCGATTCCATAAATAATAGCCAGCCGTCGCAAAGATTAAAGTAAAACCAATGAACAGTAACACACTGGAATTTTTCTCCCCAGTTTGTGGGAATTTCTTCACTGTAGGGCTAGATTCTTGAGAGTCACTTGGAATAGTTGGTGTTTCCGGTTGTTCTGGCGTACTTGGTGTAGTTGGCACTTCTTTTGGTGTTAAGGTTTGAGATTTTTCTTTTAGATCCTCATTGTGTTTTCCATTCACGTTTCCATCTTTGTCGTAGTTAATTTCTTTAAAGGTAAAACTTGTGCCTTCTGGATATTTACTTGTGTCCACTTTTTCTGCAAGTACGGTTTTGGTAAATTCTTTGTCATTCACTTCGTAATCAATTTTGCCAGATTTCCAAATCTCTTTGTTCGTACCATCCGGTAATAAGGCGTACAGAATTGTTTCGAAAGCTTCTTTTGAGCCATCTAGTACATCATGAGTAATCGATACATCATCAAACATATCTACCACGTCACCATGAGTAAAGGTCTGAGAACCGTCTTCTAAGTGGGCTTTGGTTTGGATGGAAACATGACGTTCCACTGCACAATTGACAGTTTGGGCTTGATTATTCAAGCTAGCATCCTTCGCTACTGGCTCGTCACCTGCTTCAAAGGCTTCCTTGTTTTCATACACATAGTTGAATAAGACGATGGTTTTATCCAAAACTTGTTCGGCGGTTAATTTATGCAGAATTTCCCAAGTTCCTGTTTTCTCTTTGTTCGCCAAGGTGGCCGTCGTTTCGGCAATCACGACTGGTTTGGCTTTTTCATCTTTTTCTTGAGCAGCTTTTGTCGCCTCCACATCAATGGCTTGCGCTACGATATACCAGTCTTCTTTAATTTCATGCAAGTTATAGCTCAACTTATCAACTAGCTCGGTAGAATCAAGGGTAGTCATTTCTTTGTCCCCGTCTTTCCAGGTCGCAAGAGAAGTTAGACTATCTTCTTCCTCAGGCAAATCATAGAGCATTAAACGATTCAAACTAACGGAGAATTCTTTGCTCGTCAGCTTCTCGTAAGGAACGGTCACCGTTTTAATTGGTTGTTTTTGACCTTGTTCGGTAATGGTAAACATGTATTCACTCTTGGTGTAATCCTCTTTATTTTCCTTAAAAGTAGAACGAATTTCTAATGGTGTAATCTTTTGAAATCCTTCTGGGGCTTCTACTTCTTCAAGTAAATAATCCCCATAAGGAAGATTTTCAAACTTGCCATAGCCATCAAAACCTAGTTGCTCGTTATAAGCTGTGGTCGCTTCATCTTCAGCGCCTGTGATTTCATTGGTTCCTTCCAATGGCGATACTTTAAAGGTTAAGTCATTAAACCCAGTTTCGGCAGTGCCCGCAGCTGATCCAGCAAATTTGAAGAAATCAAAGACAAAACGAATCACTTGTTCTTTTGCCGTAACATCTCGAGTAATCACAGCATTTTTTTCGCTATCATCCACCTTTTTGATGGATACAGGATACTTCGTTTCATCCAAGGTATACCCTTCAGGTGCTTTGGTTTCTTGCCAGTAGTACTCGTTGATGGCTAAGTGTTTAACGGCAGCTTGATTCTTTTCATCTAAAGTCAAAGTCACCGTTTCATCAGAAGCCTTCGTTCCTTTCACTAATTCTGGTTTAAAAGCCTCACCCCATTTAACCGCTTGACCATCTTTTGCAGTAAAGAGAGTATATTCAGCTCCTTTAAACTCCGCTTTCCCTTGAGTCTCATTACCGGTATCTTTGTCTTCTTTCGTCAAAGTGGTTTCACCAGTAATTTCCTGGTTTTGCCCTTTTACGTTACTGGTCACAAGGGCTACCGTTTGATTGGCATACTCCAATTCAACTTTTACTGGTTTGAAAGTATTCACGAAGCCATTAGCTGCTTTGGTTTCTGTCACATAATAGGTTCCCAATTCCAACGCGTCAGCAATCTCTTTTGGTGTTTCCGCATGACCCTTTTCATCCGTGGTCATTTCTTGAATAATTTCACCAGTTGGACTGTCTTTGCGAATGGCAAACGTATTGCCAGCTAAAGAATAATTGTCGTTCCAAAGATCATTCCCTGTTTCAACTCCCGTTTTATCCAGAATGATTTGACCTTTTTCTCGCGTATTTTTTGAAGTCACAGAAATGGTTTCACCTGCTTTAATCATGGCAGTCATAGGTGTGGTATCAATCGTATAAGGCGCCGGCACCGATTTTTCAGTAATGGTTACTTTTGTTCCGTGAGGAATCCCATCTAAGGTAGCAATGCCTTCTTTGTCAGTAGTCACGTCTTTTGCAGGCAAAGTTTTTCCAAATTCTAAATGGAAAATCGTTCCTGGTACAACATCACCTGATTCTTTATCGACTTTTTTAATCTTTAAAGAACCCTTAGTTTCCACATCAATTTTGATCGTGTAAGTGTTCGGTTTATCAATTGCCCCGGCCATCAAGGTCTGTTGTCCAGCCATCTTGTAAGCTACCGGTGTTCCAGTTCCAGCAGATTTCTTAAGCGTCAACACACCGCTTTCTTTTGAATTGGTATTAGGTGTGATAACCAATTGATTGCCATTGACACGATAATCAATATTTGCGGTGTTTTCCACAACATCATCGAACTCTGACAAATTCAAATTATTCGTGTCCGTTACAGTAGTTGATTGACCTAACACTGTTTTAGCCGTGCTATTATGGAAGCTTGGTTTCTTCTGATAATCGGCAATGGCTTGATTAATTTTTGCCTCAATAGCTGGGATATTTACGGCACTGCCATCTGGATGCTTCATAGAGTGAAGCGTATACCCATTGACCTCCTGCCAGATCATCTTTTGAGCAACCATTTGTGTATCAATATCTGTACCGGCGTTTTTCCATAACACTGAAACTAATTTGGCTTTCTCCGACATATCAGGCAATGGATTTTTCTCATAACCTGGCGTGAACTCATTGTAAATTGGCACTCCCGGTTCGATACAGAAAATATCTTGTTTCTCCCCATTATAGATAGCATAGTGAGGAACAGTTACCTCAGATAATGTTCGACCATCACTGAACGTCCCTTCGACCGAATATAAGTGCGACAAATCGCAGTGCACAGTCACTGTTTGCGGATGAGTAATTTCATCAGCAAAGGCAATCGTAGGACCAATCGCTCCGCCAATTGTTTGACCCAACAGAGCTAAAGTCGCAAATAATCGCCAATTTTTAAATCTCAGCTTTTTCATAAAATAAAATCTCCTTTCGTTTTTGAGAAATAAAAAAAGACGTTCAAATTTTTAGTTTTGAACGTCTAATCTCTCGTATTACTATTTAGTTTTCTTTGTTTGAGATAAGTTATTTCTTTGTTTATAGATTTTGATTCTTCGATAATCAAATCCTATTTCTGCCATCAATTCCTCCCAATTTTTATTTGTTCTTTTCATAATTGTATCAACTGACGGAAGTTTCGAGGATTGGACAAGTTTCCGAAATTTTGTCATTGATAAATCATCCTGTAATTTTAGTCGGATTATTTCATTTCTTAGTTCAAGCATCAGTTCAAAATCAGTAAGTGAAGGTTTCTCTATTTTCTTTCTGAATAGAGGTTTTACATCTCCAAGCCTCTTTTTCAATGTACTTAATGAAGGAACATCTTTTCCCACTGATTTTTGTTCATATTTACGCTGAGAAGTTATTTTCTCAGCCACAATAAAGGACTCTACTATTTCCAATAATTTTTTTTCTGATATTTTTGACCATTTCCCATATTCTGTATTCTCCAGACCAACACTAACCAATAAATTTTCCCATGATCCATATTTTTGATTAATAAACCACATACTTGGTGCAGAATTTGGATTCTCTGATAATTTTTTCTGGTACTGACGACTAGATTTTATTCCGTGTTTTTCGATGAATTGATTGATTAGCAAAATTAGCTTGAGATCACTCAAATTTTTCCATACGATTCGTCCATCATCTTGCTTCACGATAAAAACTCCTAAGAATTATTTAGATAGAAACCTATCACATCAACTTTTTAGTAGAAAAGTACATGTTTTGTCTTTTTTGAAAAAAGTCAACCTTTTTAGTAACTCGGGTTCAAAAGTTGCTAAATTCGGTAAATGTTTTGGTATTTTTCGTATTAAATTTGCAGTCAGACTGACTACTAAATTTTGCCCTATTTTGACGACACTGATAGTCAATATCGGACAATCTAGGACATTTTAGGGGAATATGAGTGAAAAATGGTCCAAAACAGCCAAAAATGGCATAAAACTGTGATAGAGAAAAAAGAAAAAGCCCTTGATATACAAGGACTTTTCACAAATTTCAGATTTCCAAGGAAGTTTTCCGTGTTTATCTTCTAATTTCTTTGATACGAGCTGCTTTTCCGTGTAATGCACGTAGGTAGTAAAGTTTTGCACGACGCACTTTACCGTAACGGACTACTTCGATTTTCGCAACACGTGGAGTGTGTAGTGGATAAGTACGTTCCACACCAACACCATTAGAGATTTTACGTACAGTGTAAGTTTCGCTGATACCAGCTCCACGACGTTTGATTACCACGCCTTCGAATAACTGAATACGTTCGCGAGTTCCTTCGACAACTTTCGCGTGAACGCGAACAGTGTCCCCAGGGCGGAATGCTGGGATGTCAGTACGTAATTGTTCTTGAGTTAGTTCTTGAATCAATGGATTCATTTTTATCATTCTCCTTATTCCAAACATTCTTAGGACGGCTGTCCCAGCGGAATATCGTATAATAGATGAGCCTTACACTCACCTGAATATTCTAACAGAGGAAGAACTATCTGTAAAGATAAAATTCTTGTCAGAAACGGCTTATTTTAACTTGCGGCGAGTCTTGATAAATTTATCAGCGGCCAAATCAAATGACTCCTCACTAACATCCATGTCTAACTTGCGCGTAAGGAGTTCCGTTTTTGTAACATTCACCAAGTAACTGCTGCCGCTTTCTTTCACTAAATAGTATTTAGTCGCATCGCGCCAATGATCTTCTACTTCATGTATTCCCGGAAGCAACAAGAAATCGACAACTTTTTCCTTCTTCGTCAGCTTCTTTTGGCGATATAATTCACGAATAGATTGAGCATTCGGATAATTTTCTAAAACTACCTGATCTTCTCGTAAGGCATTTCCCTTTGGCATTGGATAGTTTTCTAAATCAATTGGTTGCTTCATCACATGATTCGCAGCGGGTTCTTCCCCGCTAACTAAATAATCAATACTCACGTTAAAAAGCTGCGCGAGGTTTTTTAAATTTTCAATATCTGGAATACCACGATTGGTTTCCCATTTTGCGATGGCCTGTCGCGATACCGCTAATTTCTCAGCCAGTGCTTTTTGCGATAAATTTTGTTCGGCTCTCAATTTTCGAATTTTTTCTCCACTAAGCATCTTCTTTCCTCCGTCTCGTTTTCTGATTCCATCATACAATTAATTCCATGATCTAGGGAAGAAACACTTTGTAGCAGCCAGATTACGTAGCGTAACATACTCCTTTTCTTAGTAAAAACACTACCTTGTTGAAGCCACAAAAAAAGGAAGCCCCAGTTATGGACCTCCTACAGTTTATTTTTCTTCTTGTTTGATCTCCGCTAGAAATTTTTCCATTTCTGGTGTCAAATCCAATTTTTCCAGCATATCCGGTCGACGTAAATATGTCCGTCGTAAAGATTCCTTCAATTGCCATTCTTCGATCAAACGGTGATTGCCGTTCATCAAAACCTCCGGTACACCCATCCCCTCAAATTCTGCGGGTCTTGTGTACTGCGGATGTTCCAACAATCCCGTAGAATGGGAATCGGTTTTAGCTGATGTTTGGTTTCCTAATACATCTGGCAATAGACGAACCGTCGCATCAATCATGACCATCGCGCCAAGTTCTCCGCCAGTCAAGACATAATCACCTAGGGATACTTCATCCGTCACTAATGAACGAATTCGTTCATCGTAGCCCTCGTAATGTCCGCAGATGAAGACTAGCTGTTCTTCTTGCGAGAATTCTTCCGCCATCTTTTGATTGAAAGGTTTCCCCGCTGGATCAAGCAGGATTACGCGTTTTTTTTGATCATTGGTTTCTGCTTCGATGGCCTTCAGATTATCGTAGATCGGCTGAACTTTCAGCAGCATCCCTGCCCCGCCGCCATAAGGATAATCATCCACTTGTTTATGCTTATTATCAGAGTATTGGCGAAAATCATGGACATTGATTTCCAGTAAATCCTTCTCAACGGCTTTTCCGATAATCGATTCACCTAAGGGCTCCTCGATCATTCTAGGAAAAAGCGTCAATACATCAATTCGCATCGTCCAACAACCCTTCCGGAATTTCAACATGAACGATACCTTCTGTTAAATCGATATCCTTAACGACAGATTCGATGTAAGGAATCAACGCATCCTTTTGACCTTTGCGTTTCACGACCCAGACATCATTAGCTCCCGGAGATAAAATCTCGGTGATTTTCCCTATTTCTTTATCGTCTTCATCAACAACTGTCAAACCGATGATCTCATGGTAATAATACTCGTGCTCATCTAATTCACCCATTTGTTTTTCCGAAATCTTCAGGATGCCATCGCGAAAAGGCTCAACCTGATTAATATTCGGATAACCTTCAAAGCTCAACAAATCAAAATTTTTATGTCTGCGGTAACTTGCGATCGTCAAAGGCAGCGTCTCTTGATTCTCACGAAATAAGAAAAGCTGCTCTCCAACTCGATAACGTTCTTCAGTGAAATCAGTACTTGAAATGACACGAACTTCACCGCGAATTCCGTGGGTATTAACGATCTTTCCGACTTTATAATAATTCGTCACGTATTTTCCTCTTTCTGCTTAAGCTATTTTGCCATTGAGACAGCCATTTTTAAACTGCTCATTGAATCGGCATTCATAATTGTATAAACGGTTTGATTGTTCTGCCAAACCACACTATTTGATTGATAATCCCCAGGTGCTACTCGTAAAGAAATTTGTCCAGCATCATGAGGGACCGGCAAGAACGCTCCTTCTAGGTATTCAACGGTTTGTTTCGCTAATGGAACGGGATCTTCTTGCTCAAGATTGTTTGCTCGCACAGCCAGACTCCAGTTGCCTTCTTTCCATGTGATGAAACTTGAACCCGCACCGGCATTGCGATAGCCAGTGATCGAATGTCCTAGATCCACCTGCTGCCCATTCGGGTCATAGGTTTGCCCAACTTCATTCTGAGCGGTTTCTTTTGAATCAAAAGACTTCCGTTGAAATTGTGCAACAGAAGTTTGACCATCTAAAGCTGGGTCATTGAACGGTGTATCTTCGTTTACCACATAGTAATTGACCGTCAATGTTCCCTGTTCTTCAGAAGACTTGATACCAATTTGTTTTCCTCCACTGATAGTGGCCGGATCCGGAAACTTATCGTTTGGATAGTTGGCTTGCAATTCCTCCATTGCCGACATTGCATGATTGCCGTGGGATGAATTTGTTTTTGATGAACTTGTTTGTGTCTTAGAGTTTGATGCAGTATCCGAATTTGTACTTGAACGACTAGTTGAGCTATTTTTTTTCGACGTTGACGTGCTGGTTTTCGCAGTTGCGGCCGCCGTCGATTTCGTAGTGCTATCTTTTGAATCATTATTTCCAGAGTTACAGGCTGAAAGGACAAACAACGCGCTAAACAACAACAAATATTTTTTCATGATGGAACACCTCCACCTTCAGTTTACCGTATTTTTAACGAAAAAACACTCGAATCAAACCGACTCGAGTGTTCTCACTTTATTTACCATCCACGATGTTAAGACGAACTTTTTTCGGTCCATTTGTCCGAACACTATACACGATCGTGCGGATCGCTTTCGCTACCCGGCCTTGTTTTCCGATGATTCTGCCGATATCTTCAGGAGCAACCGTTAAGTTGTACTCGAAGAAATCTTTAGACTCCTCAATCTCTAACTTCACTTCATCAGGCTTTGTCACCAAAGGGGTAACAATCGTCAACACAAGGTTAGTTAAATCTTGCATAATTGATCACCTTATTTCTTAGCGAATTTAGCGTCGTGGTGTTTTTGCATGATGCCTTCTTTAGAAAGGATGTTACGAACTGTATCAGAAGGTTGTGCACCTTTTTGTAACCAGTTTAAAACATCTTCTTCTTTTAATACTACTTCTGCTGGGTTTTTCAAAGGATTGTAAGTACCCACAGTTTCGATAAAACGTCCATCACGAGGAGAACGAGAATCAGCAACAACGATACGGTAGAAAGGTTTCTTTTTAGAACCCATACGTTTCAAGCGAATTTTAACTGCCATTGTATAACTACACCTCCATATAATTAATCACAAGATGTAGTCTAACACGCTTTTGGTTAGCTGTAAAGAGTTTTTTCTTTACAGCTCAATTTTTCTGTCAAAGCATATCTTTTGCACCTTTTACTTATTTTTTGTAAGATGTATTCATAAGATAACGAAAGTAATATAACTGAATCGGAGGAATTATGATGACAAAAACAATTGGTATTTTAGTAGGAAGTCTGCGTAAAGATTCTTACAACAAAATTGTAGCTAAACAATTTGCAGAATTACTACCTGAAGGATTTGACGCAAAATTTATTAAAATTGATGATCTCCCATTTTATAATGAGGATCTTGAAGTGGAAGGTTCTGTACCTGAAGCTTGGACACGTTTCCGTAAAGACATCAGCGAAGTCGACGGTTTGTACTTTGTTACACCTGAATACAACCGTTCAATCCCAGCAGCCTTAAAAAATGCGTTAGATGTCGGCTCTCGTCCAATGGGCAGCAGTGTTTGGGGCGGCAAGCCTGGTTTAGTAGTTACTGTCTCTCCTGGTGGTCCTGGTGGATTCGGTGCTAACCACATCTTACGTCAATCACTAGTATTCTTAGACGTTCCTACTTTGCAACAACCTGAAGCTTATATTGGCGGTATTATGAATTTAGTCGACAATGATGGTCACATCGCTGATGGCACAGTAGACTTCTTCAAGTTGATTACTGACAAATATATCGAATTCTTCAATAAATTAACCAAATAGTTTTAAAAGATAAACTGTAGGCATGTCCATTCATTTTGGACAGTCTGCAGTTTTTTTATTTACTTCATTTCCCTAAATCTACCTGCTATACTTAATTAAGATACTAGATTGGAGGAAATTATTTGACTGTCAACATTAGACTTGAAGAAGAAAAAGATCATCGCATCGTTGAAGAAATCACTCGAGATGCCTTTTGGAATTTATATTTACCCGGAGCCGAGGAGCACTATCTGGCACACACACTTCGTAAACATCCCGATTTCATACCAGAACTTACATTTGTGATTGAACTGAATGGAAAAGTTATTGGCAGTATCTTCTATAGTAAAGCGAAAATAGTTGCTGCCGATGGGACAGAATATCCGGTGATTTCGTTTGGTCCTGTAAGTATCGCTCCAGAATATCATCGTCAAGGCTACGGGAGACAACTAATCGAATACTCCATCACTGAAGCAAAACGCTTGGGCTATGATGCCATCGTAATCGGCGGCTTTCCCTATCATTACCACACCTATGGCTTCATTGGAACAAAGAAGTACAATATCTCTATGCCAGACGGAAAATTCTATACGGGAATCATGGCGCTGCCGCTAAAAGCCGGTGCACTTGATAACGTTAGCGGAAAGATTATCTTTTCTCCAGGTATGTATCCAGATCCTGATGGTCTAGAAGCCTTTGATCAGACTTTTCCAGAAAAAGAGAAGAAAGTCCTGCCCTGTCAAGCAAAGTTTGAAGCTGCGGCCAGCGAGCTTGATGAAAATGAGTATTAAAAAAAGCCAGATACTGGCTTTTTTATTTTTTCAAGTGAATCTGTGCAAATTGACCAAACTGTTCTGTTTCCAGCAATTGAAATTTCTGTTGATTTGTCTGTGGTAAAAATAGCGGTACGCCCTCACCTATTAATATTGGTACAATTTGAATCCACCACTCATCGATCAGACCTGCCTCTATAACTGGTCGTAACAATGCACCACCACCAACAACCCAGACGGTTTTATCAGAAGGCAGCTTTTCAATAAATTCCACTGGATCACCATTGACCACCTGCATATTTTCATCGACTTCGATCGCCGAATGACTAAATATGAAATTCTCTTTCTCAGGATAAATGATTTCTAGCTCCGCATCCCGTTTCACGGCATCATATGTCCGACGCCCCATTATCGTGTAATCAATTGTTTGATAAAATGTGTCATAAGGGACAAGTTCCCCTCCTTCTTGCTGATACAACCAATCCAAACGATCCGCTTTATCTGCCAAATACCCATCCAAACTAATCGCTCCGTAAAAGACTGCTCTTGCCATCAAATCCCCCTCTTTCTGTTCTATGATTCTATCAATCATGGCCAGCTTTACCAACATATTTGCACAAAAAAGCCTCCTACTTTGAAAATAGGAAGCTCGTCTTATTATAAGTTGATATCCATTTTGTAAGTCAATTTCGACAATCCGATGCTGTCTTTAACCAATTGACCAATATATTTCAACGCTTTTGCTTTCATGTCATCCACGATTTCATGATTGCGTTTGGTCAAATATTCCGTCAATGCATCGCCTTGCAAAGCCTTAGCCTTTTCGTCCGTTTCATTAACTAAGCGGATCAGGTTTTCACGACAATCCTTGACAAAATCAACATCCGATTCGATTAGCTCACTATAATGCCCTTCTACTAGTGCGGTGATCGTACGATACATCCAGTACCCATCTTCCAAGTTCCAATCCAATGACGTATCATTGAAACTTGGATCAGAATCTGTCGCATTCCCATAAAATGGCAGATGTGGATTAAAAGCCGGTACTCCTAGGCAGACCCACATAATAGTCGAAAGTTCTTCCGGCACATGATTACGGACTTGCATAATATGAGAATCCTGAGTCCGATTTAATGCGATTGGACGATACAAATGTCTTTCACGTTCTGTTCCTTTACCATAAGGATCGTAGACTGTTTCATTATAATGTGATCCTAAAATATAGGCCACATCTTCTAGACTGATTTTCCGGCTGGCTTTACGTAAAAATGGCAAATCTGAAGAAACCGGACTTTGATCACTCTCAGGATTCAAATAGCGTTGGCCAAACCAAACGCGCGGCGTGTTGTAATAACGATCCTTTTCTGTGTCCGTTCCGAAAATATGACGGAAATTGAAGCCTTCATGATCCGGATTCAAATGATGTTTTTCGACAAATTCTTGAATGCCCTCTGACCACATGAAGTTTTCTGAGTCATTAAAATCAATTTCTTCTTGAGCGACTTGATTAGCAATAACAGCATAATGGTCCGCTGGAATTCGTTGCGCAACCCAATGATGACCAGTCACGATCTCCATGTACCAAACGTCATCCTTATCACTAAAAACGACTCCGTTGCCTTCTGGTGAACCATATTTCCGAATGATCTCACCCAAATATTCCACCCCATGACGCGCCGAGTTAATATAAGGCAATACAGCCACGACCATTGAGTCCTCTGCAATCCCGTTTTTCACTAATGGATCGTAAGCTAAAACATGTTCATTAGCATAGACACTCTCAGTAGCGCTGATTCCGACGTTCTTTTCATTGAAGCCGCTGCCGCCGAAAATTCCTTCTTTTTCAACATTTACATTAGGGACCATTTGATAACGATAAGCTTTTTCCGGATAATTGAAAGTAAAACCGTTCTTGTTGGAAACATACTTGCCAGTTTGATGCTCATTGCGTGGAATCACCTGAATTTTTTGCGGTGTATCTGCCACAAACATATCATTATTCCGAGCCATCATCGTTGATCCATCCATTGACGCTTTCTTACCTACTAAAATCGTTGTACAAGCCATTGCTATTGCCTCCCATTTCATTCTAAAGAAATAATTTACGAATCCCACTCCATTATTCTACTGAAGTAAAAAGATGAACTGAAACCCCATTTTTCTTACAACACAACTATAACGCTGCTGGAAGGAAAAAGCGGAAAAAAAGAAAATACTTATTTTTGTATTAGTTCTTTATAACGAAAACATTCAGTCTCATGATCATTCACAATACCAACAGCTTGTAAGAAGGCATAAATCGTTGTACTGCCTACGAATTTGAAACCGCGCTTTTTCAAATCTTTAGCGATTTTATCCGATAATTCGGTCTTAGCAGGAATTTCCGAAGCGATATCAATTTTATTATCAATCACTTGGTGATCGGTAAAGCCCCACAAGTAATCAGAAAAACTCAATCCTTCAGACTGCATTTCCAAAATTTTCTGTGCGTTGATGATCGCCGCTTCAATTTTCCGACGATTCCTAATGATCCCGGCGTCTTGCATCAAGGCTTCCACTTTTGCCTCATCAAAACTCGCAACTTTTTCAAGTTCAAATTGTTCGTACGCTTGATCAAAATTGTCCATCTTATTCAAAATAGTTTGCCAGCTTAAGCCGGCTTGGTTCATATCCAAAACCAGTTTTCGGAAAAGGCGCTGACTATCATATTCTGGCACACCCCACACCGTATCGTGATACTCTTGCATATTTTCATTATTTCCTGCCCATTGACATCGATACATTTTCATCACTCCTATTTCTTTAATTTCAAAAAACGAACATACGCTCCCCTTCAGTATATCAGATAATGAAAAAAAGTCATTGCCTAACTCAAGTGTACTATGTATACTAGTACACATAAATACAACTCGTTAAAAGGTGGTGTCAAAATGGTTCGCATCGATAAAAATAGTAGTCGTGCGTATTACGAACAACTGGTGTTAGGAATTAAAGAAGATATTTTGCATGGCATTTTACAGCCTGGAGACAAAATTCCTTCTGTTCGAGAAATGGCTAAGCAGTTATTGATGAACCCGAATACCATTAGTAAGGCCTATAAGGTACTTGAGACTGAGAAAGTTTTGGTTACAGTCAAAGGCAAAGGCACCTTTGTTCGGGCGATTGAAGAAAATCCCAGAGACGAGCTCCGCGTTCAGGAACTCAAAAAAGATCTCAATGAATTAGTAATTGAAGCACGCCATTTACAAATTTCCCAAGAGGAATTGTTGGCATGGATACAAGAAGCGGAAAAAAGTTTAGGAGGTCAGCCATCTTGATTGTCAAAAATTTAAGTAAAACAATTGATCAGCTCTCTGTCCTTAATGACATTGAGTTTGAATTAACTAAAAATGAAGTCGTTGGTCTGGTTGGACGCAACGGTTCTGGAAAAACCAGCTTATTACGTGTGCTTGCTGGACACTATTTACCGGATAGCGGGGATATCTTAATTGGGGAAGAATCGGTTTTTAAGAATCCTGAGGTCAAACAAGCTATCTTCTTTATTGACGAAAAAGACAATTTTTTACGGTCTTATTCCCTTATAAAAATAGCTAAGTTCTATCAATTAGCTTATTCAAAATTTGATCAATCATTATTTATGGATTTAGTCGGAAAGCACGAATTTTCATTAAATAAAAGCTATCGTCAACTCTCCAAAGGGCAACAGGCATTATTTCAACTCATTTTGGCAATCAGTTCTAACGCCGAATACTTGTTGCTAGATGAACCCTTTGACGGTTTGGATGTCATTATCAAAAAAGAAATGATTGGTTTGCTCATGGAGCATTTAAGTGAACACTCACGGACAGCACTGATCTCTTCCCATAACCTACCCGAATTGGAAAATCTGGTTGACCGTGTATTATTGCTAAAAGACCAAACGATCATTAAAGACTATCGTTTGGAAGAAATGCGGGAAAAAGCCAAAAAACTTCAGCTTGTCTTCAAAACAAAAAAAGTCCCTGCTGTCGTAAAAGAAAATTCTAAAATGCTCGACTTTCAAGGTCGTGTGGTCACTGTCGTCTTTGAGCATTTTACGGATGAACTCGAAACGCTGATCAAGGAATTTGATCCACTCGTTTACGAAGAACTTCCTCTATCCTTAGAAGATCTCTTCGAAGCAAACTTAAAGCTGCATAGAAAGGGGCCCTTAAAATGATTCGATCGATTTATTTTGAACGCTATAAAAAAGTCCTGATTGCTGCCTGCTTACTAGTGATCGGCATCTGTACCTTCACAGCAATCCTTCAAAATAATCAGTGGAAAAGTGTTTATAATGATCCGGAATTAAAAACACAGTACGACGCGAATCCTGATGAACACAATTATTATGACGAAAAACAAATGAACAGTGTGCCTTATAAATCATACAAAGACTTTCGTGATGCGACGCTGTTTTTTTACGGCTCGTTTTCTCTGGAAGATTCAGGACCTAATCTCAAAACTATGGCAAAAGCGGAAAACTATTCAAACAAAATTCCTTATAGTCCAAAATCCGGTGGAATCTTTATAAGAATTGCCTTGCTCTTTGTCGTCCCATTAGCCGGGTTTCTGCTCTTTTTTATCGATCAAAAAACAGGATTCAATCAATTTCTGTTCTCGCTAGGCATTTCGCGAAAAGAATTATTTAAGAAAAAAATTACCTATGTAGCACTGCCTTTTTTACTTTCGATCTTAATCGGGCAATCACTCTATGCTCTGCTGATTCACTCGTTGATACCCGCATACTATATGAATGCTACATTAGGGCAACTATTCACTTCCGTCATCAGTAACTTCTGCCTGCTGTTCTTTATGTTTTCTAGCAGCGCCTTTATAGGATCAATGGTTGGAAATAGTCTTTTTGGTTCCTTGACTTGGGCCGTTTATTGGTGGCTGATGATTATTTTCCCTGCTAGTCTTTACCGTTTTGGGAATATACTGCATACAGCAAAGCTGATACCTAAGAATCAATTTCCAGAGACACTCTTTGTCTACTTCGTTGGGAAAATGGGCGGTTTTTGGTGGGTGAATCTACTGTTCGTATTTTTGAGTTTACTGTTTGCTTTCTGGGCGTATAAGAAATACCAGACGCTCTCATTAGAAAATGATAATGCGTATTTACTTCATAAGGAATCTCGTTGGCCGATTTGGACAATCATGACGCTCTTCACTTCGTTCATTCTTAATACGTATTTCTTTGACTCATGGTCCTACTTTTTACAAAAAAGATTATATGAACATAGTGCTGATTCAATTAGCGGTCCTATTTTCTCAAACATACTGATTACATTGGTTGTTGGATGTATCTGCTTACTAATCGTATTTTATCGAGAGATTACCCTAAGCTTATCAAGTAGATTGAACAAACTAAATCATCGAACGGAGTGATTCTTTGACTTCATTAGATATTCTATTTCCTATCTACCGTATTTCCTGTATCTTTTTACCATGCTTGATCTACCAATATTTCGTGCTTAGAAAAAAGCAGGAGAAAATAGTATTTTCATCCATGGTATGGCGTTGAATTTTCTTGCTTTATCTCTATTTAGTCATTGATATCACTGGTGTTGGGACACTGGAGGATCTTTTGAGCTATCCAGAATTGATTCGTCCTGAAGAAATCAATCTGGTTCCCTTTCAATCAGGTGTTGGTTTGTTGAACATTCTTAATATCATCATGTTTGCGCCATTAGGTTTTTTATTGCCATTAATTTGGAAACAGTGTCGGAAATGGTCGCCTACCGTATTGCTGGGCTTCGAGTTTTCACTGATGATCGAACTTCTCCAATTATTTAATCGGCGAGCAACTGATATTGATGATCTACTGATGAATACCCTTGGCGCACTAGTCGGGTTTCTGATTTGGCAGTTTAGTCAGAAGTTTGTCCATAAAGTTCCTAAAGAAATTCAATTATTTCCTCTGCGAGAACCGCAAATCTACTTATTTCTGAGTCTCGCTGGTGTCTTTTTCCTTTATCATTGGCGATTTTTTCTATAAAAATAGCGCCTGTCTCAGTTTTCGAGACAGGCGCTGCTTTTTTTATTTGCGTTTCTTTTTCTTCTTCTTGTTTTTCTTGACCATACGGTTCATGGCCATCTTGCCCATTTTCCCTTTAATGCCTGAACCAAACATTTGGTCCATACCTGCAGGCATGCTGCCTTTACTCATTTGCTGCATCATCTTGCGTGATTCTTTGAATTGTTTGATCATGCGATTGACTTCTACAACGGAGTTTCCTGATCCGGCAGCGATCCGACGACGACGGCTAGGGTTCAGCAAATCAGGATTTTCCCGTTCTGCTAACGTCATTGAATAAACCATAGCCTTTTTACGTTCTACGTCTTTAGGATCAACTTTGACATTTTCAATCCCCGGCATTTGGCTCATACCAGGAATCATTTTAAGAATATCTTCGATTGGGCCCATTCCCATAACTTGATCCAATTGTTCGATAAAGTCATTGAAGTCAAAACTATTTTCCTTCATTTTGCGGGCAAGTTCTTCCGCTTTTTTCTCATCGTAATCTTGTTGAGCCTTTTCAATCAGGGTCAACATGTCACCCATACCCAAGATTCGACTAGACATCCGATCTGGATGGAAGATTTCTAGGTCTGTTAGTTTTTCACCAGAACCGATAAATTTGATTGGTGCACCCGTTACGGCACGAATCGAAAGCGCCGCACCACCACGTGTATCTCCATCAAGTTTAGTAATAACAACCCCGGTAATTCCTAGCTGTTCATTAAAGCTTTGTGCCACGTTGACAGCGTCTTGCCCCGTCATGGCATCCACAACTAATAGAATTTCATTTGGTTGTGCAATTTCTTTTATTTGTTTCAATTCGTCCATTAACGTTTCATCAATATGTAAACGACCAGCCGTATCAATCAAAACATAATCATTTTTATTTTCGCGAGCTTGCTCCATCCCTTGACGGACAATTTCCACTGGACTAACATCTGTCCCCATATCAAAAACAGGTACATTTAATTGTTGTCCCAAAACTTTTAATTGATCGATCGCCGCCGGACGATACACGTCACCTGCGATCATTAAAGGACGCGCCTTTTCATTTTTGATCAACTGATTAGCGAGTTTGCCGGCAAAGGTTGTTTTACCAGCCCCTTGCAACCCGGCCATCATGATAACAGTCGGAATCTTTGGTGATTTTTCAAGGCCAACCGCCTCAGACCCTAACGTTTTCGTTAATTCCTCATCAACGATTTTAACGATCTGTTGCGCAGGAGATAAGCTTTCTAAAACTTCTGTTCCTAAGGCCCGTGTTCGTACTTCTTTGGTAAATTGCTTCACCACTTGCAAGTTTACATCGGCTTCAAGTAATGCCAGACGTATTTCTCGCATCATTTCGGTAACGTCCGCTTCCGTGACCTTTCCTTTTTTACGTAATTTCCCCATCGCAGCCTGTAGACGCTGCGTTAAACTTTCAAATGCCATTGATTACTTTCCTTTCTCCTATTAAGGTATAATTTTTTCCTTGGAAAAAATTCTTATGTTCGAGCCGTATATCATTCCACTATTATTGGTTCACTGAATGAGCTTCGAAAAGTGAAATTGATATTCCTTTTATTCGTCTAAATCTTGCAAGCCTTGGATCGCAGTGGCTAAAAACTCATCCTTTGGATAATGATCAGTCACATATGCCTCAAGTTTGTCCAACTGTTCTTCCCTTACGATGTAATCTGAGAGCAGATGCAGCTTTCGCTCATAATCTTCCAAGATTTTTTCTGTTCTTTTGATATTATCATAAACTGCTTGGCGGCTCACCTGATATTCCTCAGCAATTTCACCTAAAGAAAAATCATCAGCATAATACAGCTCCATGTAATTCATTTGTTTTTCAGTTAATAGCGTCGCATAGAATTCAAACAACGCGTTCATTCGATTCGTTTTTTCGATCTCCATTTACGTCATCCTCATTTCTTGCCAATTCTCTTCGGAATAAACCGGTAACCCCTGCTGGATAAAATAAGCTGTCGCCACACCTACCCCAGTCATTCGAGTACCAGAAAAACTGCCATCATAGATCAACCCGCTACCGCATGAAGGACTTCTTTCCTTTAAGACTAAACCCGTGATCTGCAACTGCTTGAGTTCATCGAAAGCTTTGATGGCTCCCTGCTTAAAAGCTTCGGTTAAATCATTGCCCTCTTTATCTACAACTTTCGCTCGGCCTTGCCACACATCGAAACCATCTCCGCCTTGTATCTCAGCAGGTGAGCGCGGTGTTGGCAATCCGCCTAAAACCTCTGGACAAATCATGATTGCTTGATCTGCTTCAACTAAATTTTTCAGCGCCGCGATCTCATTTGATCCGCCATCATAACGGCAAGCTGTGCCCCCTAAACAAGCACTGATTCCAAGCATCGTTATTTCTCCCATCAAATTAATAGAAAATAGGTGACAAAACTGCCTTCCCATTATACCATTTATTCAGGTATTGAA
Source organism: Enterococcus malodoratus (assembly GCF_027659535.1). NCBI lineage: Bacteria > Bacillati > Bacillota > Bacilli > Lactobacillales > Enterococcaceae > Enterococcus > Enterococcus malodoratus. The sequence continues at coordinate 215,783 of NZ_JAQDPG010000009.1, forward strand.
ATAGTCTTTCACAAATGAAAAGTTTTTAAAAAAGGAGACACTTATGAAACGTGTATTAGTCGTAGACGATGAGCTTTCGATCGTAAAATTATTAAGCTTCAATTTAGAAAAGGAAGGCTACGCTGTCACCACCGCCGAGGATGGAAAAGAAGGCTATGAGCTGGCCTTGAATGACAAATTTGATTTCATTATTTTGGATGTAATGCTGCCATCGATGGATGGTTTAGAAATTGCAAAGAAATTGCGTCAAGAAAAGGTGGATACTCCAATTTTGATGCTCACTGCTAAAGACGATGCAATTGACCGCATTTTAGGCCTAGAGATCGGTGCCGATGATTACTTGACTAAACCATTTTCTCCAAGAGAAGTTTTAGCGCGTATGAAAGCAATTTTCCGTCGCGTCGAACCACGACAAGAAGTTATCGAACACGAATTTTTGACTGCCGGCGAGATTAAAGCGGATCTATCCAATTATCAAGTGACTGTTCGCGATCAAAAAATTGAGCTGACACCTAAAGAATTTGAACTGCTGGTCTATTTCATGAAACGTAAAGAACGTGTGATTGATCGTGACACCTTGCTTGACCGCATTTGGCAATATGATTTTTCAGGACAAAGCCGAATCGTGGATGTCCATGTTTCTCATCTGCGCGAAAAAATCGAAGTTGATCCCAAGCATCCGCAATACTTGCAAACCGTACGGGGCTTTGGCTATAAATTTCAGGTGCCCGCACAATGAAACGCAAACACTTAGATTATTTTATTCCCTTTATTCTCGTCTGTCTGCTCTTTTTCGGCAGTTGGAAATTGGCCAACCACTTTTACACCAAAGAGTTGTTGGAACAGCAGGAAGAGTTCTTGACTAGTAACGGTGAATTGATGATCCATCGACTAGATTTGAAACAACTCGACTCAAATGAAAATAAAACCGCGATCGATGAATTCGCACAAGAAGCACACGATCGAATTACGCTGTTAGATGCAAAAGGAAAGATCATTTTTGATAACACGGACGCCGGTCTTTCAGGTAGTCGGGAAAATCGTCCCGAAGTGAAAATTGTTCTAAACAGCAATACAGTGGGCTCTTCGGTTCGCTATAGTACGACACTAAAAACAGAGTTGCTTTACACTGCACAGCCGATCCGTTCCGGTGATGAAACGATCGGCATCTTGCGTGTCGCAAAAAAAACCTCGGCTTTTCAACCGAAGACACGAAATTTCCAGCGAACGATTTTCATTATTTTGTTTTTCTTTTATGCCTTTATCTATTTGATTATCTGTTACCTGACCTATCAACGTAACCGACCGATCGAAACTGTCCTGCCTGTTCTACAGCGCATGCTGAAGGAACCTGAAAAAAGTAATTATATTATGCAAAACTCACCACAATGGCAGGAACTTTATATCACCGTCAATCAAATCAGTGAACAGTTGAATGAAACATATGCCGCTTATACTTCTACGGAAGAGCAATTTTCTACACTCTTTCATGAATTAACGATTGGTGTATTCATCATCGATACTGATGGTCGCTTTATTATGATTAATCCAGCGATGGAAGAATTGCTGCAAATCGGCGGAGCCGCTCAGCATTATTATTGGCAGGTTATTGAAGACAATAGATTCATTCAGTTAATTCAACAAATCTTAGTGGATAAGGATCAAGTCCATCAGGAAATTTCAACAAAACTGCCGAGCTCGATGAACCTAGACATTCGTTTACGTTACATCGAAAACGAGATCAAAGGGGATCAGATCATGGGTACTGTCTACGATCTGACGCATGTTCGCCGTTTAGAAAAAATTCAGCGGGATTTTGTCGGTAATGTCTCCCACGAATTAAAAACACCAGTCACTTCTTTGTTGGGATTTACAGAGACACTGCTAGATGGAGCCAAAGACGATCCAGCATTGACGGCAGAATTTCTAACTATTATGCAAAATGACGCGAAACGTTTGCAGCGGTTGATTCAAGATATTATTGAATTATCAAAGGACAGCAATGATTTAGCTGAAGATCGGCAAACAATCGAGATCAATTATTTCTTGCATCAACAAGTCGACTTGTATCAACATCTATTAAAGAAAAAACAAATTACTGTTACGATTGAAGGTGCAGAAAACTGTTTTTATCAAACGCGTTTGACCTTCTTCCAACCGATCATCAAAAATCTTTTGGAGAATGCGATTCAATATTCGCCAGAAGAAAGCCAAATTGAGTTAAGCTACCGCATGACAGATCAATTGGAAATTGCTGTCACCGATCATGGCATCGGTATGTCAAAAGACGATCAAAAACGAATCTTCGAACGCTTTTATCGTGTTGACAAGGCTCGTGCCCGCCACTCTGGGGGAACCGGCTTAGGTCTTGCGATTGTCAAAGAATACAGCGAAATTCTCGGCGGAACAATCGACGTTGAGAGCCATCCAAAACTCGGCTCAACATTTACGCTTAAATTACCAAACAAATAAGGATCGCGGAATAATCCACGATCCTTTTTTTATTTAGGGAAGCTGCTCTACTCTTCATTCACTCCTACGAAGAAATTATTTCACTGTGCCGTCAGAAGAACGTTCTACCTTCATCGAAGTAATTGGCAAATAACCCAATTCTTTGACTGGACCAGATTGAATGTCGTCACTTGTCATGTATTTTAAGAAATCGGCTAAAGCCTTTTCCGGTTTGCCATTCGTATACATGTGTTCATATGACCAGATGGTCCATTTGTTAGTAGTAATATTTTTGTCGTTGGCTGTTACACCATCTAATTGTAAAGCTTGCAAGCTGTCATCAACATAAGACAAAGCAAGGTAGCTGATCGCACCTGGCGTTTGCGCCACGATTTTTTTCACCGTTCCCGATGAATCCTGTTCTTGTGACTGAATCGGTTCTTTGCCGTCTAATCCCCATTTTTCAAAGGTAGCACGTGTTCCGCTGCCTGAAGCACGATTGACTACTTGAATGGCTTCGTCTTTCCCGCCAAGTTCATTCCAGTTTTTGATTTTACCAGTGAAAATATCGATCAATTGCTGCTTCGTAATATCTTTTACGCCAACATCTTTATTGACTACGGGAACAAAACCAACGACGGCTACTTTATGATCAACTAATTTGCTTGCATCAACGCCGTCCTTTTCTTCAGCAAAAACATCTGAATTGCCGATTTCAACAGAACCGCTTTCGACTTGACTCAATCCTGTACCGCTACCGCCGCCTTGAACAGAAATCTGAACATTCGGATGATCTTGCGTATAGCTTTCCTGCGCTGCATCAACTAAAGGCTGTAAGGCTGTTGAACCCACCGCCGTAATTTTTGCTGTATCTTCCTTCGCTGAACTTGAATCTTTTGTTGCGCTCCCACTCCCGCAACCAGCCAAGAGAATTCCTGAAAATGCTAATGCCAAAATAATTTTCTTCATCATGTACACTCCTTATTCTCGATAATGAACTTTATAAGAAAACGGATGCCGTATTTCTTATTTTTTAGTACATCGTTACTTTACCAATGAAACGTAAATATCCTATTGAAGTCATGTAAATGATCCGTAAAGAACTGTAAACATTTGGTAAAGACAAAATTTCTTACTTATAATTAGTTTTGGTGTACAATACCCTTGTAATGAAAATTATGAATGAGAGAAGCGATAAAAATGTTAGTAATTACCTATGAATTAAATCACTCAGAAAAAGAAAAATCCTATGCGAGCGCTAATGATTTTGTAGCTGCACAATTAAAGGAAGTACCCGATCTGCCTGATTATTATCATGTAACTAAGGCAACAGTCGATGGCAATCCAATTGATTTAGAGGATAAAACTATCAGCGGCTTATTCAACTACCTAAATAAATAAAAAGAAACGATCAAATCTTGAACCGACCCCCAAAAGTTAGACCAAAAATCTAACTTTTTGGAGGTCGGTATTTTTAT